>CACXYD010000067.1 GCA_902771755.1 uncultured Ruminococcus sp.
TTTCTTGATGATGTCATATTATCATCCATGTTTATATTTGAAAAATCATTAAAATTTATCGCCTGCTATAAATTTTACTTATATCAAATATGACTTTTCAATGCCTCAATATATACCTCGGCAAGGGTACTGTGTAAAATCTTTTTGTTTTCAATATAACCGATTTTCATGTCGCCTTCTTCATCAAGAGGAATTGCGGTGATGTTATCGCCATTGAGTTCATTGTCAATTACACCGCTGCAAACTGTGTAACCGTTGAGTCCGATTAAAAGGTTGAACAGAGTTGCTCTGTCGGTAACACGGATATTTTTTGTACGCTCAACCGTGCTGAAAATTTCTTCCGAATAATAGAAAGAATTATGCTCGCCCTGTTCAAACGAGAGATACGGATAGTCGGCAAGTTCTTCCATTGTCACGGATTTTTTGTCGGCAAGGGGATGATCGGTTGAAATAAACACATGAGGCTTTGCCGTAAAAAGCTCCGTGAAAGTCAATGAATTTGACTTGATAATCTTCATTAACGCATCCTTGTTAAAGCTGTTGAGATAAAGGATTCCGATTTCGCTTTTCATCTTTGCAACATCATCAATAATTTCGTAGGTTTCGGTTTCACGAAGTGAAAAATCGTACTCCTCGCCCGCAAATCGGCGAATAAGGTCAACAAATGCATTGACGGCAAACGAGTAGTGCTGAGTTGAAACGCAGAACTGTTGTTTTCTCTTTGCGCCAGACTTATACACTCCCTCAAGCAGACTTGCCTGTTCAAGAACCTGTCGTGCATAGCCGAGAAATCTCTCGCCCTCGTTTGAAATTACAACGCCTTTGTTTGTGCGTGTAAAAATCTTTATGCCCATTTCTGTTTCAAGCTCACGGATTGAGGTTGTAAGTCCGGGTTGAGAAATAAAAAGCTCTTTTGATGCTTCACTCATTGAACCTGTTCTGGCAACGGTGACAACATATCTTAACTGTTGCAAGGTCATCGTAATCAATCCTTTCAAAAGGCAAAGAAACATTTGCTCCGCCATTTTTCAACAATATTATAGCACGATTTTATAAGTTTGTAAATTATTAAAATTACAAATTAAATGTTTTTTATTTCAAAACAGTAAAAATGCCGACAGAAAACTGTCGGCAAAATGTATTTTTACATTAAATTGTTATTCAACATAGAAAACACGGTTTTCCCTTCTCGGCGAAGTTTTGGGATACTCACCGTTCACATAACCGATAACGCAATGACCGATACCCTCGTAGTCACCCTCAATGCCGAGTGATTTAAGGATTTCCTTACCCTCTTTGCTTTCAAATTCTTCCTTTGCACGGTGAATCCAACAACTGCCGAGTCCCTCATCGTGGGCGGCAAGCATAAGATTTTCCATAACAAGAGTTCCGTCATAGAGATATGTCGGAGCAGATTTGTCGGCAAAAACAATCAGCACAACGGGAGCATTGTAAAACGGATCAACATCTTTTCCCATAATTTCTGCATTCATCTTAGAAAGCCTGTCACGCATTTCTTTGTTTGTTACAGCAACGATAATAACCGGCTGTCTGTTCATTCCTGACGGTGCGTACAAACCTGCGGAAATTATTTCATCAATAACTTCCTTTGGTGGCATCTCAGACTTGAAACTGCGGACACTTCTTCTTGATTTCAGTTTTTCAATAAATTCACTCATTATGTAAACCTCTTAGTCCTCATAAAATTTCGCAAAATCTTCAACAGATTTTCTCTTTGGTCTTACAATTTCAGAATCTGTATAACCAACTGCGATAACGCTGACAACAGCCTCAGTTTCGGGAATATCAAATTCTTTTCTGAGCTTTTCGCCGTCACGGATACCCATAACGAGTGTTGAAAGACCGAGTTCGGTGGCCTTGAGCAAAAGTGCCATGTTGTTAAGACCGAGGTCATAATATCCCCAGCCGTTGCCGATTTCGGTTACGGCAGTACCGTCTTTATCAAAACCCGAACGGTTGAGAACAACAGTTGTCACAATATATGCAGATGCATTTTCGGAATTTTTCTTGTTGAATTCAGGGAGTGCCTCTCTTACGGCATTCTTACTTTTCTCGCCTGTTGCAACATAAAAGCGTGGTGTCTGAGAATTCTTCCATGACGGTGCAAGATTTGCCGCTGAAAGCATTTCATCAAGCAAGCTTTTGTCAACTTTTTTGTCTATATAATGTCTTGTACTTTTTCTGTTATTTAAAACCTGTGAGAATTCCATAATCAAACCTCCGATATTTTCTGTTTATACACATATTATACCAATGGAGTGGGAATTAATCAAGAGTCAGAGCAGTATATAGAACAAAATCGGTATTGTAAAAACTGCGGTCAGCTGTGACACAAGTGCCATGCTTGCCCCCTCATCGGGACTTTTTCCGTAGGCTGACGGAATGATTACCGTGTTAAGTCCAAGCGGCATTGCGTTTGCGCAAAGTGTTGCAACAACTACCTCTTGCGGTGCGTTAAAAAGTTTTAATATAAGAACCGAAACCGTTGGCAGAAACACAAGGCGGATTCCGGCTACAACATAGGTTTGCCATTTGCCGAAAAGATTTGCAAAGCTGTAGCCGCCTATTACAAAGCCCGTCAGAATCATTGCAATCGGCGACATACAGGCGGCGGTTGAATTGATTATGGTTGTAACAAGTCTGAATTTCGGAATCGGCAACAAGCCGAGAATTGCCCCGATAAAGATTGAAACAAAAATCGGATTGACGAAATTTTTTAGGGAAAATTTGCCGTGTCCGTTCGGCACAAGCCACGCAATTCCTATAGAATAAGTAAACAGATTGAGCGGTAAAGTGAACATCAGATAGTCGAAAAGCTCCATGCTTTCAGCGCCGTATATTCCCGACACCATTGCCGTTCCCACAAAGCCGAAATTTGATACGGAAATTGAATAGCGATACACCTTTTTGAGATATTCTGTTTTTCCGAGATACCTTGAAACAGCAAATCCCGTTGCAATACAAAACAACAAAACTCCTGCGCTGTAGGCGATGAACACCCATTTTTCGCTTATGTTTTTTACTGTGCAATTTGTGCGAAATGTGTTGATTACAACAGCCGGCATAAGGATTCTGTTCTCAAGTTTTGAAAAAACTTCGGCTGAATTTTCGGGCAAAAATCCGCCCTGTCGGATTGTAAAACCGATGAGTATAAATGAAAACAAAACCGCAATCTGAAAAATTACCGATGAAAAAATCTCCACAAATCCGCCCCCTTTTAAAGCCAAAACACCCCCAGTCCAAGTGGCTGAGGGTGAAAGCTTCAAATCAAATTACTTGCAGTTGCACTTTGCTTCAAAGCTCTGGCAGTCTGTACACTGACAAACAGTCGGGTTTGCCTCGTGAGTGCCGACCTTAATTGCCTCAAGTGAGCAGTAGTCCTTTGTGTTGTTGTGATGCTTACAGCTTGTTACCGAGCACATAATGCTCTGGTTGCAATATGCATTGTTTTCCATAATATTCATTCTCCTCATTCATTTTTGCGGATTAGCCGCTTTTTATATTGTTTCTGCATTTTGCGGATTTATACCGCACACTTTGAAACATCTGCAATAAAATGTACTGAGGTGAATTACATGAATGTTGTATCGGCTGTTTTTCTTGTTGTTTTTGCCGTAATCGGAATTTGTGCATTTGTCCGTGAATTTACAATTTTTCTTTTTCGTAACAGAAAAAATAATACCGTTATGTTTGTTGCTCCCGTCAGCGGAAAATGTGAAAATGCCGAATATATTTTGCGAAGTGCTGCCGCAAAGGTAAAATGGATAAGCAGAGGAAGAAACGACTGTGTAATTTGCCTTGACTGCGGTATGGACGATGAAACAAAAAGGATTTGCCAAAAAATATGCCGTGACTACGGCTTTGCAAAGCTTTTGACAAAACAGGAATTTTTTGAAATGATAAAGTGAAAATCCAAACGAAATTCAAACAAAAAAACTGCCACGGAAAGCTCTGTGGCAGTTTTGGTTTGTTGATGTAAATTTTTAGATATCACAATTTATGTTAATTCACTCATCAAATCACAACACTATAAACATATTTTATCAAATTCTTTTCTGTAAAATCATCTGTGTTCAGATAGGTTTCAAAATATTCTTTCTTATCTGAATTTTTACACATTTCAATAAATGACTTTGCGGAAGATACATCATCAAAAAGAAAATTTTCATTTAAAGGCAAGTGGCTATTTTTTGCAAAAGAATTATGTTTTGCATTATCATTAATCAACGATTCCGAAAATTCATTGGCTACATCTATTCCTAAAAAATTCAGAATATAATCCCCTGTGTCAGTAACCATATTGTTGTCATAAATTATTATTTCACAATCAACTTTGTTTTCTTTTAACTTCAAGTAAAACGGCAAAATATCTTTCACATAGCAACATACATTTTTACTATTATCATAATTACAATCAAAGTCAATATAATCAAGATACATTGCACCAAGCTCTTTTAAGATTTTATTATCTTGAACCTTAATATCAGAAAAATCAATAAACCTGTCAACTCCCCTGTACTTTGATTTACTGCTGATTGGAGCAATACAAATTGCGGACATATTATCACCTTCTACATAACTTTCAAAACATCCGAGTCATCTCTCACCCGTTTTATCCATTTTACAAGGTAAAAAACAAATCTAAATAAAAATGTGCCAAACAACAAACTGCTGAAAATTATATCAAATTTGTAATCATGCCTTGCATACACAAAACTGACAGATTCAGGATCTATTATATACTGTACATCCAAGCACATCTCCGAAACAGCAAAATAGATATTTATAGCATACTTTGTCAGCAACAAAAGCAACTGAACAAGGTAATATCTTATCTTCTGTTTTCTGCTGACAAAATCATAACTTTCAACCGCAACACTTTTCACATGAGCATTTTCGGTAATCTGAATATCTTTTACCACTTCTTCTGCATCAAAAAAATTGTATCTTGAATAGTTTCCTACAGAAAAACTTATTTTGGGATTTGACCTTATATCAATTTCAATTTTCTTAATAAAAAAGTTTGTTTTATTATTCCAACTGAGTATATGATTTAGAATGCCTCTGTTTTTATACCCTTGAAACAATGTAGGTCTAAAACTGAATGACATTGATTTTAAAGTGCTTTCAAGATTATAATCTTTCATTTTAGTTTCGATTACAACCATTGTATGCTTACCCTGCGGCAGTTCAATATTAAAGCTCGGATTATCTTTACTAAGGCAATACGACTTATCATTTATATAAATATGTAAATACCAACGAAGATTTTCTCCGACTACTTCTAAATTTGCCATTTGGCTATCCATAAAAATTCACCTGTGATTATAAATCAATCATCTTCACTAATCTGATACAGAAAAACAAATTCTGTCTTGTTGCCGTTTTGGTCGGTATATGACAATTCTTTGCTGAGGCAATCGGGCTTATTTTCAAGCTTGTCATAGTTATCTTTCATAACCACTTCATAATTAACCTTAGCGTCAAAAAATTCAATATAATAATCAAGTTCAATCTTACTTTGCGGATTTTTTCTACTCTGACAGTTGAGTAATGCAGTATCTCCAAGGTCGTAGTATTTGTTATCTTCAACTGACATTCCCTCAACAACAATTGTGTCCTCATTGTCATCATCTGTATAAACAAGCCAAATCGCAGATTTTTTTGTAATTGAAATCGTTGCAAGTTCTTCTTTTACATCAAAACTTGCGTCTGCGTGATTATATGCGTCAAGGGGCGTGTCGTAATAATCTCCACTCAGAACATTGTTGCCTATCTGCAATGTGCCGAATGGTGCAAACAGAAACACACAAACCGCTACAACTACTATTACCGCTATTAAAATAATCCTTTTATTTTTCGGTTGCATATAAATCCACCTTTACAAATCAAAATAAAAATACAGCTAAACTCGACAAAAGGTATGCAATTAGCGATATTCCCTCACATTTTACATATTTTGAAATTTTTTCAACTTTTTCTGTTCTTTCATCAAAGAAATCGTATTTTGACACAAGTTTTCTGTAATCCGAAAAAGAAGTGACGAAGTATGAAACTGCAATTATCAAGCCGATTGCGTAGAGAACTATCACCCACAACAAGCCCACTATATCGTAATACTTTGTGAACAGGCTGATATAAAAGAAACCTGCCTGAAACACTAAGGCTATTTTTGCATTTTTCAAAACACGATTGCACTCGTACTCGTGATTTTTAAAGTTTTTATCAGATTGATAGTAGCTGTCGGGAATCAACTTTGTGTTCACATACACTCTTCTGCCAAAAACTTTAGCAGTTCCCGACCAAATAACCAACAACAGCATAAAAAAGATTATAATAAAATTAAAGAAGAAAAATTTCGGCATCAACATTATCATATCAGTTTCAATAAACAGGTCTGACAAATAAATAACTCCGTTTAAAATAAAAAGCCATTCGGTCATTGTGCTTTCATCTTTTAAAAGTGCATATGCCGTAATCGCTGTTAATGCAATCAGAAAAATCAGCAAAATCAGAAACACAACAAGGTCATATGGATTACCTGTTTTAAAATAGTTTGCAAATGAGCCGAATACCGAATTGTATATTGTGGTAAAAAACATTTTCATCTGCGAAGTACACAGGCAATAACCTATATTTACAAGCATAAGCACAATCAAAATGCCTTGCAAAACCACAGTTATAATCCCCGCTGCATTTTTTGACTTCATTTTGTTCACTCCTACACAAAATTGTCTGTTTTTATTGTATTAAACAATTATACAGCTGTCAAGATTTTGCAATATCCGACATCGTAAAAATAATTTTAAGAATGTATATTCAAAACATTTAACTTGTGGTATAATGATAAAGAGTATGTACAGGGAATGTACAGGCAACGCAGGTTGTCTTTGATTAAGGAAGTGGCAAAATGAAAAAACTGTTTACTATTATTGTGTGCAAGGTTCTGAAATTTGTCGGAGGATTGCTCGGCAAGGGCAGCAGTCTGCCCGGTCAGATTGCACTTAAACTCTGCCCCGATATTCTCGGACGAATTGAGTTACCGAAATACATTGTTGCCGTAACAGGCAGTAACGGCAAAACATCTACCGTTGAGATGATTGCACATATTCTTTGTGAAAGCGGCAAAAAGGTTGCCTGGAACAAAGAAGGTTCTAACCAGATTGAGGGTGTTACAACTCTTATTCTCGGTAGCTGTACTCTTTCGGGCAAGGTTAAGTCGGACATTCTTCTTATTGAAAGTGACGAACGCTTTGCAAAATATACATTCAAATACATCACACCCACTCATTATGTTATCACAAACCTTTACCGTGACCAGCTCACACGAAACGGTCATCCCGAATGGGTTTACAATGCCGTAAAGGAAAGTATTCATCCCGAAACTCAGCTTATTCTTAACGCTGACGATCCGCTTGTTTCATGCTTTGGTTACGGCAAGGATAATGTTGTATGGTTCGGTGCAGGCAATCTTCCGACTGATACAAAGGAATTTGTCGGTGTTTACAATGACGGTGCATATTGCCCGCATTGTAAATCTCCGATGACATATTCAAGCTATCACTACGACCACATCGGCAACTATGAATGTCCGAACTGCGGTCTTAAAAGACAGGATACAAGCTACACAGTTACATCTGCCGACCTTGAAAAAGGCGAAATCACAATCAACGATAAATACAAGATTGAGCTTACACTCAAGTCACTTTATAATGTTTACAATTTGCTTGCGGCATTTACTGTTGCGTCAATCACAGGTGTTGACGGTGACACAATTGCAAAGAGTTTGAGCAATTATGTCCTCAAGAACTTCCGTGTTGTAACATTCACACTCGGCAGCAGAAAAGGTACGCTTGTTACATCAAAACACGAAAACAGTATTTCGTACAATCAGTCACTCAAACTTGCCGCATCAGACAAGGAAAAATGCGATGTTTTAATTATTGTTGACGCAGTCAGCAGAAAGTATTTTACAAGCGATGTTTCATGGCTTTGGGACATCAACTTTGACCTTCTCAAAAGTGACAATGTAAAGAACATTGTACTTGCAGGAACATATTGCAACGACCTTGCAACAAGATTTTCTTTCTCAAAAGTTGGCAAGAGCAAAATCAAGGTTATCAAGGACATTGAAGAAGCCGTTGATTATCTTGACAATGACCACAAAGAAAAGATTTATGTTATTACCTGTTTCTCGGACAAGGGTAAATTTCTTGAAAAGGTAAAGGTGGACTGATTATGAAAATTCTTCATTTGTATCACGATATAATGAACCTGTACGGAGAATATGCCAATGTTTCCGCACTCGAAAGAATGCTTGAAAAGAGCGGTGTAAAATTCACAACCGACAAGCTTACCCTGTTTGACAATGCCGATTTAGGCGATTACGATTTTATCTACATCGGTTCGGGTACCGAAAAAAATCAGAAACTTGTTTTGCAGGATTTTAAAAAG
>CACXYD010000068.1 GCA_902771755.1 uncultured Ruminococcus sp.
AGAACTGCTGATTAAGAAGAATGAAACAACATTAGCAAACGAGCAAAAGGCAAATGAAGAAGCTCTTCACAAAGCGGAACTTAGACTTGAAACAGTTATAAGACTTTACGAAAAGCTTTATGAAGATAACGCCATAGGCAAAGTGAGTGACGAATGGTTTTCGGAACTTTCGCATAAATACGAAGTCGAAAGAATGGAACTGAAATCGAAAATTCACACATTGAAAACGGCAATGTCGGACAGTCATCGGCAAAAGACAGAGTGCGAAAAGTTTATGCAAACAGTAAGGCAGTTTATGCAAATGCAAAAGCTGACTGCACCCTTACTCAGAGAGCTTATTGACCATATTGATGTGTTTGAAACAGAGGGTACAGGCAAAAACAGAACGCAACGAATAGTGATTTGCTATCGCTTTATCGGATATATTGCCATACCCGAATGTTACAGCCGAGAAAATTACACAGCCGATATACGACAAGGCGTTTCAATCGAATACCTTACGAAACCGAAATCGGCATAACAAAAAAGAGCAGACACAAAGCCTGCTCGGTACATAAATATTAAGATGAAAAACAAAAATCGAGTATTCATAAAGTCAAATCCCTTATGAATACTCGATATGGTGCGAGTGACGGGACTTGAACCCGTACGTCGTGAAACACACGCCCCTCAAACGTGCCTGTCTGCCTATTCCAGCACACTCGCATTTATTTCTCTCTTTTTTCGAGAGCAGTATTGATTATACGGTAAAACTGTAATTTTGTCAATACTTTTTTGAAAGTTTTTTTAAAATATTTCTTTCCCTTGCATTGGATTGCAACACAAGGGAAAGATTTTTACTTTTAAACAAATCAGCTTTCCTGACTTTTGCCCTTTTTAACCTGCTTTTCAAACTTGTCAAGACAGGTGTTCCAGCTATCGTATGACGGATCATTACGCTTATCTTTAAATAGCTTTGTATCGTCAAGATATTTTCCGATATACTTTGTCACCTTCACGGCACCGTTATAGTTAAGGTGGTCGCCCTTATCCTTTGAATCCTTTTTCCAGTCAATCGGGATATCGTCACGGAGAAGGTTGGTGTCGATATAGTCGACACCGAGTTCCTTTGAAATTGCTTCCATAGTGTTATGTCGCTGGTAGTTCCAGTTTTTTGTGCTTGGGGTACTTATCAGCACAAGTTTTGTACCGTGCTTTTTACAGAATTTCGCAATTTCTTTGAGATACTTTTTGTTGGTAGAAAGTATCGGTGCAGAAACATCGGAATACTTCATATATTTCTTGATAGCCTTATCTGGCGCAGGCTTAGACTTTTTAGTAAAGTAATAACCTTTGTTTTTCTCGTTCGCAGTATATTCAACTGTAGCCGAAAAATCCTTGAGCTGAAGATTCTTCCAACGGTCATGATATCTGAACACAGGGAAAATCTGCTCTGCCTTATATGTGATTTCATCCTCAAAATAAGATTTTCTGAAAATCGCATTGGTTTCAAGGAACACAATCTTCGGACTTTGTTTTTCAAAAGTTTTTTTCAAAAATTCCATTGAGTACACAAGCTTTTGAGACGGAGAAGAAACATCATACGAGGTAATTCCGTAATCCCTCCAGATATTGAGCGGAATGAACGAATGATACACCTCACTGTCACCGATAAACACAGTGTCAATACTGTCTTTAGGTTCACTGAAAATACCGTTTGCTCTCGGATAATGAATGCCCGATGCCTTGTCATTTGACTTTGGCTGAAATATGAGTGAGGATACCTGAAGTAATCCGAGAAGTATTGCAACAAACAGGACACAGCTGACAATTCTCTTAATTATTTTCTTCATAATCAGACCTCCTTAGAAGTTCGCATAAATCGGATCAACGGCAACATAGCCCTTGCCGTAAGCACCGAAGATTATGATGAACATAATAAGAGCGTAAACAGCCGCCCATCTTATAACAACATTTCTCTTTGCAATTGCACCACGCACACATATTCCCTTTTCATTGAGAACGCTTATTACAAAAATAAATGCAAGCGCAATAAGCACGATCATAACATCATGCATATCAATTTTAAGCTTTTTCATAAGCTCATAGTTAAGGCTTGAAAAGCTGAAATCGGTCACCATTTTCCCGAACATTGAAAAACCTGTTGTAAGTCTTTCTGCTCTGAAAAACATTTCGCCGATAACAACAAGTATGCATGTACGAACTATCTGAAACACTTTGTACGCAAAGCATTCGGAATTGATGTGAAGCTTTTTATTGAATGCGGTAACCGCAGGGGCAATGATGTTACCCGACAGAATAAGCACAAAGTGGTACATACCGAAGAATATGTAACCCCACGCAGAACCGTGCCACAATCCGTTGCAGAACCATACACAAAACAACGCTATGCTTCCCGCAAGCAACGGACCAAAGTGGTTGCCGAGCTTTTTGCGTGCGGAAGATGTAAGATTTTTCATCGGCTTTGACATGGTGACGGGATAGAAGATATAATCCTTGAACCATGTGCCGAGTGTAATATGCCACCTTTTCCAAAATTCTGAAATTGATTTTGAGAAGAAAGGTCTTTGAAAGTTTTCGGGCATTGTAACGCCGAAAATCTGAGCAACACCCATTACGGCATCCATTGTACCGGAGAAATCGCAATAGAGCTGAATTGTATAGGCAATTGCTCCGAGAGCAATTATTCCACCCTGATAGTCATCGTAATGGCTGAAAATCTGCTTAATCATAGGATTAAGCCTGTCAGCGATTACGAGTTTTTTCATAAGACCGAAAAGAATACGGACTGCACCGAGTTTTAAGTTTTCAAACTCAATTTGCTTTACATTCCACAGCTGATTGGCTGTCTGACCGTAACGGCAGATAGGACCTTCTACAATCTGCGGAAAGAAAGACATAAACAACGCAAGTCTTAATATGTTGTCATCGGCTTTAATAAGTCCTCTGTAAACATCAAAGAGGTACGATACAGCCTGCAAAGTAAAGAATGAAATACCAATCGGCATTATATAACTCGGAATATCAAACTGAATCGGAATATTCAAAAGCAATAACAGCGAATTTACATTTGTTGTAAAAAACGGTGAGTATTTGATTACAAGCAGACCGCCTATCATAAGTACGGCGGCAAACAACAAAACTCTGCGACTGCGGTGGAGATATACCTTTTTAAGAGCCTTTTTCTCCTCCTTAGGCACAGCCTTTAGCGCCGCACTTTTTTGCGTTTGAATCCTGTCAAGCCACAAGCCGAAATAATGGACGCCCATTATTATCAGGCATAAATAGGCAATCAACTGACCGCTTATCAGCCAAAAGAAAGCAAAGCTTGCAATAAGCAGAAAATACTTTCTTGCTTTTTGCGGAATGACGGCATACACAACAACTGAAACAGGCAGAAAAATGGCAAGAAACGCTACCGAAAAATATGAGGTCAGCGTGTCAAGACTGCCCGCCATCAGTAATGATGGAAGATCCATCTTATTCCTCCTCTTGGAGTCTTTCAATCATACTCCACATTGCCTTTACTGAATTAAAGTTTGCAGGAACAACTTCCACTGCAGGAACTGTCACATCAAAAGCGTCCTCAATCTCAGCAATAAGAGAAATGATTGAAAGAGAGTCAAGATAGTGACCGTCAATAAGGTTTTCGCAGCCTTCGTAATCTACATCCGGTTTAATGTCCTCTAAAATCTCAATAAGTTCATCCATTTTAATTCGTTTCCTTTCTGTAATTGGGTTTGTTTAAATTAAATGTTTCAAAGGAATCACGGACGCAAAGATATGTTCCGTCCTCCTTTTTTATGTAAACCGAGGGAATATCACGACTTAAAAACAAAGAAATTCCCTCTGTCATACAATAAGCGCCTGTATTTTCAAAACAAATTACATCACCGATTTCAATATCAGGCAAAGAAATCTGTTTTGCGATTATATCATTCATTGAACAAAGCGAACCGCAGATATTCCATGATTCGGTACACGGCTCGGTTTCTTTTCCGCAAACCGAAAGGTACGGCTGTTTCATTGCCATATGCTGACCGTAGTACACAATATGGTTCATTCCGCCGTCAACAAGAAGGTAGTTCTCCCCTTTGTTGCACTTTTTATCAACGATATGCGTGTAGTATTTACCGCAGACTGCGGCAATGCTTCGTCCGAGCTCAAGCGTGATTTTCGGCTTTGAAGTCATCTCATTCAAAAGCTGTGCGAATCCACCGATAAGCTCGTCCTCATTTATGGTATCTTCCTTGAAATAGGCTGCAGGGAATCCTGTGCCGTATTCAAGCTCTTCTGCGGAATAATCATATTTCTCTTTGAGAAGAATAAGAAGATTGTCAAGTTTGTCAATTTCTCTCTTGAGTTTTTTGAGAGAGGTTTTCTGTGTTCCCGAAAAGAACTGAACGCCGAGTATGTCAAGATATTCAAATTCATTTCTTTTTGAAATAATTTCTTCGATTTCATCGGAATTAATTCCGAACTGACTACCGTTTGTAAGTCTTAAAAGCAAAGAAATTTTCTTTTTATATTTTTCAGACAATTCTCTGAAAAGTTTAAACTGCGTAAGTGACTCTACGGTGAATATTCTGTCGCATTTTCCGTTTGCAATCATATTTTCCATAACCTCGGGAGTTTTATACACACCCGAAATTACCATCATTTTGTCGGGAATATCGAGTAAATCGCAGATTTCCGCCTCACCGGGTGAACAGATTTCAAAACGGTCAACATCGTTTTCAAGTTCAGCCGTAATGAATGTGTTTGCCTTAATTGCATAGCAGATTGCAACATCTTCGGGAAGCATTTTTCTGAGATATGATACTCTGTCTTTAAGAGTTTTTACATCAAAAACATAAAACGCAGTTTTGTTCTGCTTTAAGATTTCGTTCATTTTCTTCTGCCTCCTGCAATTTCGGCAAGCTTTTTACGGTCAATTTTGCCGTTCTTTGTAAGCGGCATTTCATCAACCTTGCGGATGATGCCCGGAATCATAAACGCAGGCAAATCTCTTGACATTGATGCGGCAAGCTCGTCCTTTTCAATTGAGCCTACGAAAAAGCCTTTGAGCCTTGATTTTTTCTCATCAAAAATACAACAACATTGCTCAACGCCGTCAACAGCCGACATTTCACGCTCGATTTCTTCAAGTTCAATGCGGTGTCCCATATATTTAATCTGAAAATCTTTTCTTCCGCTGAAAACAAGTTCGCCGTTTTCGTTGTATCTTGCAAGGTCGCCTGTTCTGTAAATCAATTCGGGATAGTACGGATTGAGCGGATTTTGAACAAAAGTCTTTGCGTTCTGTTCGGGATTTGAGTAGTAACCGAGTGCAAGAGCAGTACCTCTCACGCAGATTTCGCCGACTTTTCCAATCTCCGAGATTCTGTTATTATTCTCATCAAGAAGAATAACATCTTCATTCGGGAACGGTCTGCCTATCGGAATACCGTCTGCATAGTCACAATCGTTGTCGAGAATGTGGTATGTACAATTACATGTGATTTCAGTAGGACCGTAAAGGTTGACATACTTTGCATTCGGAAGATGTGAACGGAAGTTTTTAAGCGCCTTGAGCGGCATAACTTCACCGCTGAAAAGAATCTTATTAACGGTTTCGGGAGTTTTGTAGTCGAGTGCATGGAATGTGCTGATAAGGCAAAGAGCCGAAACAGCCCATATCATAGTTGTAACCTTGCGGTCGCATATGAAGTCAATGAGTTCAGCCGGAGCAGAGAACATTCTTCTCGGCACAACAACGAGGGTTGCGCCTGTTTTTACAGCCGAATAGATATCCTTGACGGATACATCAAAATCAAACGGCGCTTGATTTGCTATTACATCGTTATTATCAATGCCGAATATCTCGGTAAAATGGTCAATAAAGTCGATTACACTTCTGTGACATACAACAATTCCCTTTGGAGTGCCTGTTGAACCCGAGGTAAAGTTGATATAGAGCGGATCTGTGTCAATCTTATGACTGCGAATTTCGTCAAGCTTAGAATAATCGGGTTCTGCTTTTGCCAGATTTTCAAATATTACAATTTTTCTTTCAGGAAAATATTCTTTCGCTGTTTCAAGCAAGCTTTCAGAAGTTACAATCACCTTTGGATTGAGTACGGAAACTGTTGTCTGAAGTCTGTTCTGCGGAAGTTCCGTATTGAGAACAGAATAAAATCCGCCTGCATACACGGTTGCAAAAAATACCGCAACCGCATCTGCACATTTTTCCATATATATGCCAACGGCATCTCCCGATGTGATAAGTTCAGAAATGGCAGTTCCCACAGATGAGCTGAGTTTTACAATCTCAGAATATGTATAGGAAACATTTTCGTCAGTTACCGCACACTTTTCGGGAAAGCGTTTGGCTGAGTTTTCAAGATAAGCCAGCACATTGCTGTTCATAGCTACACCTCATTAAATATCTGTATATTAATTATCAAATTATAAATTCATTCGTTTAATGTTTTATACTACAAATGCATTAATATAATACCATAAAATTTGTCAAAAAGTATCACAAAAATGTCACAAAGCGGGCAAATGCTCATATTTTCAGCAATATGCACAAATAATCAGTTAGCAATTGGCAGTTTTACTTCAAATACAGCACCGTCAAGATAGTTATATGCCGTTACGCTGCCCTTGTGAAGATGTATAATCTCCTTTGCAAGTGACAAACCGATACCCGTTCCGCCGTCACTGCCTTTGTAGAATCTGTCGAAGATATGTTCAATATCATCACGATTTATACCGTTACCGTCATCTTTGAATCTGATATAGACATTTTTCTGATTTGTTTCACAGGCGACCGTGATTTTCTTTTTTGAATATTTCAGACCGTTTATCATAATATTTCTAAACGCCCTTGCCATTTGATCCTCGTCACATTTTACATAAATTTCTTCATCGGGAAATTCAGGCACAATGCTTATGCCGTTCATCTGCTGAACAGCATCAAGTGAGCGGAAACAATCATAGAGAACCTCTTTTATGTCAAGCTTTACAAGGTCAAGCTTAAAATGCCGTGAATCAATTTTTGAAATTGAAAGGATTTCTTCAACAAGCCCTGTCATTCTCTCGGTTTCCTGCATGATTATTCCTGCGGCATTCTGCGGATCGACAACATCCATTTCAATGCCCTCGGCATAGCCCTGAATTGCCATAAGAGGAGTTTTGAGTTCGTGAGAAGAATTCTGGAAAAATCTGCGTTGGGTTTTCTGCGATTCTTCGATTTTTACACCGAGTCTGTAGCCGATTATACTCATCACCACAATTGAGCAAAGGAAAATTGCAGAAATAAGCCAATTAAGTGAACGAGTGTATTTTACGATGTGATCAATATTTATATAAATCAAAGCTCGTGACGGTTCGCCGTCATCACTCCAATAATCGGTACTCTGTTCTTCCTCATACACGGTAAAAACATAATAACCGTTTTCGGTCTGCAGAGTATAGATATTACCCGAACTCAGTTCATGATGCTTTGCGTACTCGGTCAACTCATAAGTGCTTTTTGATGATGTCGAATTAGAACCGACCATATCATTGCTCTTGGCAGCACCGCTTTCTTTATCGACATATGTTATATTAATGTAGTAAATTTCGGAACTGAAATATGAACCTTGATAACCGTTTTCAAACTCCTTTTCAAGGTCCGATTTTGCGGTATCATCCTCGATATCATCATAGGTATAATACTCATTGCCGTATTCATTATCAATCTCATAAAGGTAATTTTGATAATCAAGTTCATATTCAAGGGCATCTTCTGCCTCACTTACAAAGTGTGACGGCAGAACAATGTTGAGTACCAAGGCAAATGCAATAAAAAGTAAAATCATTGACACCCATACAATAATCAGAATACGGAATTTTATGTGTTTCACTTTTTATCCTCCGCAATACTTATTCTGTAGCCGAATCCCCATATTGTGCTTATGCTGACATTACTGCCCGCAAGGCTTAATTTTCTGCGTATTCTTCGCAGGGTTTCGTCTGTTACACGGGTTTCAACTTCGGTATCGAATCCCCACACACCTTCAAGAATTTCTTCTCTTGAAAATGCCTTTTGAGAATCCTTTAACATATATATAAGCATTTTAAGTTCTGTTTTGCTCAAGGCAACGGGCTTGCCTTTGCAATAAAGGCGGTTTTCCTGTGCTGAAAATCTGAGATTGCCGACTTCAATATTGGAAAGTTCCTGTCCCGTCACCTTTTTGGTGTTCATGTCCATTCTTCTCAAAAGTGATTTTACCCTCATAAGCAAGGTCGTAAGTCTGAACGGCTTTGTCAGGTAATCGTCACTTCCGAGTGTTATTCCCCTTACATAGTCGTATTCGGAATCTTTTGCGGTCAACATAATTATAGGAACATCAGTTATCATTCTTAGCTGACGGCATATTGTCAAGCCGTCTGTTCCGGGCATCATTATATCAAGAATTACAAGTTCACACGGCTTTTCAAGA
>CACXYD010000069.1 GCA_902771755.1 uncultured Ruminococcus sp.
AAATACCCTTAATAATGGTACATTATCAGCTATAAAAACTGACAGTTTATATATAAAAATCATTTTCAGGGAGAGTATAATGGACCTTTTTGAATACAGCGACATACTTAATTCGCCGGTAGAGGCCTTCTACTGTGCAGATACATCCACGAAGCTTCCGGTACGCTCGCACTGGCATTATTTTGTAGAAATGCTTTATATAGAAGAAGGCAGCATCACTGTGAATTTTAACAACCTTTCGTACACTCTGTCGAAAGGCGACATGATGATCATTCCGCCGCAGACCGTTCATTCGATATATCAGAGTACCCCGGTGCCCTTCCGATATATCTGCATCAAGTTCAATGCCAGGAGAATACAGTTCATGGACAGCTACATCCCGGATACCTCGGCACTCCTTGCCTATATCGCCGGTCTGAAGGAGCCTCATTATATCTTTAACGACAGTGATTTTGAAGACGGACTCCTTAAAGGCTTCTTCGAGAAAATACTATCCGAGGTAAGATCCAGGGAATACGGCTACTACAACTACATTTATAACAGGATCACCGGACTCCTGCTTCAGATCATAAGAAAATGGTACAATTCCGGAATTCCTCTCAGCAAGGAGGATATCGCAAATACAGACAGCAGTCTTCTCCACGAGGCGCTGATCTACATAGACAAACATTCAAATGAAAATATCAGCATCGACCACCTTGCGAAGCTCTCGAATATGAGCTATTCATATTTTGCCAAGCAGTTCCGCATGAAATATGGTCAGAGCTGCAAGCAGTATATCGAGTTCATAAGGCTGAGCAAGGCGGAGAACCTGCTGCTCTTCACAAACTATGACCTTAGCTATATAGCAAATGAAACCGGCTTCTCCGACTGCAGCCACCTGATCAGATGCTTCAAGAAAAAATATGATATAACACCTAAACAGTTCCGGAAATCACATGGTATGTAGTATTCCGGCAAAATAAAAGCCTGTAAGACGGAAGTGTTGTGAATTTGCCATTCACAGCTCCTGCCTCACAGGCTTTTATTAATTATTCTAAATTTATCTGGCTATAAGCTTACAGATCTACCTTTGGAAGTCCTGCAAAGCTCTGCTCAAGCTCTTCATCTGTAGGGATGTAATCGCTCATAACGCCATCATTAAACTTCTCATATGCAACCATATCAAAATATCCTGTTCCAGTAAGTCCGAATACAATAGTCTTCTCTTCACCGGTCTCCTTGCACTTAAGTGCCTCATCGATAGCTACTCTTATAGCGTGGCTTGATTCAGGAGCAGGAAGGATTCCTTCAACTCTTGCAAACTGAGTAGCAGCTTCAAATACCGCTGTCTGCTCTACGCTTCTTGCCTCCATTAAGCCATCATGGTAAAGCTGTGAAAGGATAGGGCTCATTCCATGATATCTGAGACCTCCGGCATGATTTGCAGAAGGTATGAAGTTACTTCCAAGAGTATACATTTTAGCAAGAGGACATACCTTTCCTGTATCACAGAAGTCGTATGCAAATTTACCTCTTGTAAAGCTTGGGCATGATGCCGGCTCAACAGCGATAAACTTGTAGTCATTTTCGCCACGGAGCTTTTCACCCATAAACGGAGAGATAAGACCGCCGAGGTTTGAACCGCCGCCTGCACAGCCGATGATAATGTCAGGCTTAACATTGTATTTTTCGAGAGCGGCTTTTGCCTCAAGACCGATAACCGACTGGTGGAGAAGTACTTGATTAAGCACACTGCCGAGTACATAACGGTAGCCGTCTGTGTGAGTTGCAACCTCAACAGCCTCTGAAATAGCACAGCCAAGACTTCCTGTTGTGCCGGGGTGAGCCTCAAGAATCTTCTTGCCGATTTCTGTTGTTGTTGACGGTGACGGTGTAACGCTTGCACCGTAGGTTCTCATAACCTCTCGTCTGAAAGGTTTCTGCTCGTAAGAAACCTTTACCATAAATACCTTACAGTCAAGGTCAAAATATGAACAAGCCATTGAAAGGGCAGTACCCCACTGACCTGCGCCTGTTTCGGTTGTAACACCTTTAAGTCCCTGCTTTTTAGCGTAATATGCCTGAGCAATTGCGCTGTTAAGCTTATGGCTTCCGCTTGTGTTGTTGCCCTCAAATTTGTAGTAAATTTTTGCAGGAGTGCCGAGAGCCTTTTCAAGAAAATATGCTCTTACAAGCGGAGAGGGACGGTACATTTTATAGAAGTTCTGAATTTCTTCGGGAATATCAATGTATGCGTCTGTATCGTTGAGTTCCTGATCAATAAGCTCATCACAGAACACGGGAGCAAGGTCTGCGTGTGTCATAGGCTTGAGTGTTGCAGGATTCAAAAGCGGTGCAGGCTTGTTTTTCATGTCTGCACGAACATTGTACCATTGTGTCGGGATTTCGCTTTCGTCAAGGTATATTTTGTACGGGATTTTGTTTTCAGCCACTAAAATGACCTCCTTGGAATAATATTTCTCTGTAAATAATATGTAATCTCATGGTGAAATTTTGCAGGAAAATTTTTACATCCTGCAGACTTCTGTAATATTGTACCACAAATAAACGGCTTTGTCACGCAAATTTGTAAAAAATTATTTCAGCATACAAAACCTATATTTTTATTTACACTCTTTTTACAATTGACAAACAGCGTATTTTACAAAACAGTCATAGACTAATGTTGTACGAAAGAGGTACACAAATGATATGAATTTAAGGAGAAAATTCAAATGAAATCTATGACTAAAAAAATTACAGCAACAGCATTATTCGGCGTTCTTGCAGTTTCTGCATTTGCAGGCTGCGGCGGAGCAAGTTCTTCATCAAACGGTTCATCTGACGCAGGTTCAGATGCAGCAAAGTTTGACACAAGCAAAACAATCTCTGTAGTAACAAGAGAAGAGGGTTCAGGCACAAGAGATGCTTTCACAGAACTCACAGGCGTTCTTGTAAAAGACGGTGACAACAAAACAGACAATACAACTTCTTCAGCTGTAACAATCAACAGCACAGAGGCAGTTATCACAAATGTAAAGGATAACGAGGCTGCAATCGGTTACATCTCACTCGGTTCACTCAACGATACAGTAAAGGCTCTTAAAATCGGCGGTGTTGAGGCAACAGCAGAGAATGTAAAGTCAGGCGATTATGTAGTAAGCCGTCCGTTCAACATTGCTTACAAGGGCGAACTCAGTGATGTTGCTCAGGACTTTGTTGATTACATTATGAGCTCAGACGGTCAGAAGATTGTTTCTGATAACGGTTATGTAACAGTTTCCGAAAACGCTGCATACAGCGGTAAGAAGCCGTCAGGCAAAATCAGCGTAGCAGGTTCTTCTTCAGTATCACCTGTAATGGAAAAGCTCGCTGAGGCTTATCAGAAGGTAAACACAAACGCTAAGGTTGAAATCCAGACATCTGACTCTTCAGCAGGTATGCAGGCAGCTATGGGCGGCACATGTGATATCGGTATGGCATCCCGTGACCTTAAAGATGACGAAAAGAGCGCACTCAAGGTTGAGACAATCGCAAAAGACGGTATCGCAGTAATCGTAAACAATGCAAACACATGTGATGACCTCACACTTGATCAGGTAAAATCAATTTACACAGGTGAAACAACTGTTTGGAGTGACATAATTAAATGAGATTAAACAGATTTCGTGAAAAGGCAATGCAGGGAGTTTTCTTCCTCACAGCTGTAACAAGTATAGCGGCGGTTGTCATAATCTGTATATTCTTATTCTATAACGGTGTTCCTGCAATGGCAGAAATAGGCTTCTTTGATTTCGTAGGCGGTCAGAAATGGGCGCCTACGAATGTGCCTGCATCATATGGAATTTTTGATATGATTATCGCAAGCATATATGTTACTGCGGGAGCAATTATAATCGGTGTTCCGATAGGAATTCTCACAGCAGTATTTCTTGCAAGATTTTGTCCTGCACCGCTCTACAAGGTGCTTAAACCCGCAACAGAACTTTTGGCAGGTATCCCGTCAATTGTTTACGGTTTCTTCGGACTTATGGTAGTTGTACCGTTTATCCGTGACACTTTCGGCGGTTTCGGTTCAAGCTGGCTTGCGGCATCAATCGTACTCGGAGTTATGATTCTTCCGACAATCATCGGTGTTTCCGAGTCGGCAATCAGAGCAGTTCCCGAAAGTTATTATGAGGGTGCTTTGGCACTCGGTGCAACAAAGGAAAGAAGCGTGTTCAAAACAATTCTTCCGGCATCAAAATCAGGCGTTCTTGCAGGAGTTGTTCTCGGCATAGGCAGAGCGTTGGGCGAAACAATGGCGGTTGTACTCATCGCAGGCAATCAGGTTCAGATTCCGCACAGCGTTACGGACGGACTTCGTACACTGACCGCAAACATTGTTCTTGAAATGGGTTATTCAACAGGTTTGCACCGTCAGGCACTTATTGCAACAGGTGTTGTTCTGTTCGTATTTGTTCTGCTCATCACACTTTCAATGCAGGCTATAAAGAGTAGGAGTGAAAAGCGTGGCTAACAGCGATAACATAAAAAACGATGCCGCTTTAGTTGATGTGTCACAGATTAAGGCAATCAACAAAGTATCGTTTAAACAGAGAATGAAAGCCTACAAAAGAAAACCGCTTTCACTTGTACTGCTCATTCTTGTAGGTCTTGCAGCGGCAATTTCAGCGGCGGCACTCATCTTTATCATTGTCTATGTTCTTGTACGAGGTGTTCCGAACCTTACCCCCGAGCTGTTCTCACTTGAGTACAACAGTGACAATGTATCGTGTATGCCGTCAATTATCAACACAATTATACTTACACTTGTAACCCTTGTAATTTCCGTACCGTTTGGTGTGGGAGCGGCAATTTATCTTGCCGAGTATGCAAAGCGTGGCAACAAGCTTGTTAAGGTAATCAGAACAATGGCAGAAACCCTTGCAGGTATTCCGTCAATTGTTTATGGTCTTTTCGGTATGCTGTTCTTTGTATATGCTCTTAACTGGGGTTATTCACTTCTTGCAGGTGCGTTTACACTTGCAATTATGGTACTTCCGACAATTATGCGTACAACCGAAGAGGCTCTTCTCACAGTTCCCGATTCTTACCGTGAAGGAAGTTACGGACTCGGTTCGGGCAAACTCCGTACAATTATGAGAATTATTCTTCCGAGTGCAATGCCCGGTATCCTTGCCGGAATCATTCTTGCTGTCGGCAGAATAGTAGGCGAAACAGCCGCACTTATCTATACTTACGGTTCGGCAACAGGCTATGCGGCAGGTCCGTTCAATTCCGGACGATCACTTGCCGTTCATATGTATGTACTCACCAACGAAGGACTTCATACAGATCAGGCATGGGGTACCGCAGTTGTGCTTCTTGTACTTGTTTTTGCAATCAATACACTCTCGGCTTTTGTTGCAAAGAAACTCGGTAACAACAAGAGGTAACAGGAAAGGATAATTATTTTACAATGGATAAATTTACCATAGAAAACATGAATCTTTACTACGGAAAATTTCATGCGTTAAAGGATGTGAATATCCGTATGAAGAAAAACAGAATCACAGCTTTCATCGGCCCGTCAGGTTGCGGTAAGTCAACTCTTTTAAAATCACTCAACAGAATGAACGACCTTGTTGAGGGTTGTAAGATTACAGGCGACATTCGTCTTGACAACGAGGATATTTACGGTGATATGGATGTAAACATTCTCCGCAAAAGGGTTGGTATGGTGTTCCAAAAAGCCAATCCGTTCCCGATGAGCATTTACGATAACATTGCTTTCGGTCCTCGTACACATGGAATCAAGAATAAGTGTGAACTTGACCAGATTGTTGAAGAATCTCTGCGTGATGCCGCAATTTGGGATGAACTTAAAGACAGACTTAAAAAGAGCGCCCTCGGACTTTCAGGCGGTCAGCAACAAAGACTTTGTATTGCAAGAGCGCTTGCCGTAAAACCCGAAGTTCTGCTTATGGACGAGGCAACTTCTGCACTTGATCCTATTTCAACAGGTAAAATCGAGGAACTTTGCCTTAAACTCAAAAACGATTATACAATCGTTATGGTAACACATAATATGCAACAGGCTTTGCGTATTTCTGATGAAACAGCGTTCTTTTTACTCGGTGAAATGGTTGAATGTAATTCAACTGACGCAATTTTCTCAAATCCGCAGGATAAGCGTACCGAAGAATACATTACGGGAAGGTTTGGCTAATGAGAGAATATTTTGATAAAGAGCTTACACAGCTTAACGATAACCTTATTGAAATGGGCGGTCTTGTTGAGCAGGCAATCAAAAACACCATGAAAATGATTGTTGACGGTGAAGATTTGCTTGATACCGCAAGGGAACACGAAAGCCGTATCAATGAGGCAGAAAAGGCAATTCAGAATCAATGTCTGCGACTTCTTCTTCATCAGGCACCGGTTGCTCACGACCTCAGATATGTTTCTGCCGCACTCAAGATGATTACCGACCTTGAGAGAATCGGCGATCAGGCAATTGACATTGCGGAAATGTCGGTTTATATCAAGGATAAAAAGCAGGTGTTCAATCTTACTCACATTTCGGAAATGGCAGACAATGCCTCGAAAATGGTAACAGAGGCTATTGACGCTTTTGTAAAGAGTGACATTGAACTTGCAAAAAAGGTAAGCCGTCAGGACGATATTGTTGATGAACTCTTTAACCGTTCAAAGAATGAAACAGTCGAACTCATTCATAAGAATAAGGAACTCGGCTCTGAGGCTCTTGATATCGTTATGATTGCAAAGTATCTTGAAAGAATTGCAGACCATGCGGTCAATGTTGCGGAATGGGTTGCATTTTCAATTACAGGCAGTTGCGATTTGTCCGACTGATATATTTTGCTTTAAAAACGGGAGCATAGCTGTATGCTCCTGATTTTTGTTTTATTGAACTTTACATTTTAGCAAAATAAAGTTATAATCTAAGTGCAGATTTAAAAATTCACATTTGTTGTGGGAGAGTATTAGATGTTAATTTACATTGTTGAAGACGATACCGATATCAGAGAACTTGAAACATATGCACTCAAGAACAGCGGATACGAGGTTCAGAGTTTTGGCGAAAGCAAAAGCTTTTTCAAGGCTTGCACAGCCGAGATTCCTCAGCTTGTAATTCTTGATGTTATGTTGCCGGATTTTGACGGACTTTCCGTGCTTGAAAAAATGCGTAAGGATGCCGTTACAAAAAATGTTCCCGTTATTCTTGTTACCGCAAAAGGCAGTGAAATGGATAAGGTCAAAGGTCTTGATATGGGTGCCGACGATTATATCACAAAACCGTTTTCCGTTCTTGAGCTTATTTCAAGAGTCCGTGCAATCCTCCGCAGATGTTCTGTTGATGACAGACAGGATGTCATAAAGCTTGGTCAAATTGTTTTTGACGATTCAAAGCACATTGTAACAAGCTGTGGCGAGGAATGTAACCTCACTTTCAAGGAATACGAACTTTTAAAGTATCTTCTCAAAAATAAGGGAATGGCACTTACCCGTGAAAATATCATTCTCAATGTGTGGGGATATGATTTTGAGGGCGAGAGCAGAACGGTTGATATGCACATTACAACCCTCAGACAAAAACTCGGCAGTTGCGGCAACCTTATCAAAACCGTGAGAAATGTCGGATATAAGGCGGGGGAATAAAGTGAAACTGAGTAAAAAGCTTTTAAAAAACTTTTCGGTTATCGCTGTGGTATCAATTCTTTTGACGGCTGTTTTTTCAACAGCCGCTTTCTGGTTTGTGTTCTCCGATGAGCAGGAGTCAGAGGTCCGGCAATACACCGATAAAATCGTCAGCGTTTATAATTCTGACAACAAAATCGACCTCTCAAAAAATTACGGAATAGATGATTTTCGTGTTACTCTCATAAAAAGCGACGGTTCGGTTGTATCGGACAGCGTTGATTCAGATGTAAGTTCTATGCCGAATCACAGCGACCGCCCCGAATTTGAACAGGCAATCAAAGACGGCAACGGTTCAAGCCACAGAATGTCGGAAACTTTGAATAAAATAACATACTATTATGCAGAAAAAACCGCAGACGGTTCCGTAATCCGTGTTGCAAAGACAATTGACAGCATTTACGGAATTTTCCTTTTTGTTATTCCGTCGGTTCTCATAATTATGGTTGGTGTATTTGTCGTTTGCACAATTTTGGCAAAGCATTCAACAAAGAAAATTGTTGAACCGATTAAGGAAATGGCAGACAACGGCAGCGGTTCACCGTATGACGAGCTTTTACCGCTCTCACAGAAGATTGCAAGTCAGCAAAGGCAAATCAAGCGTCAAATGCGCAGACTGCAGTTTGAAAAGGATAAAATTTCAACGCTTATCGAAAACATGGCAGAGGGCTTTATCCTTATTGATGTTGACAAAAAGGTGCTTATGAGCAACTATTCGGCGTCAAAACTTCTCGGCGCAGATGATGACGGTGTTACCGACAAGACTTTGATTGCAT
>CACXYD010000070.1 GCA_902771755.1 uncultured Ruminococcus sp.
CAAAAGGAGCAATTGAAATCACTTGAAACCGAAGTTGTTGACCTTGAAAAAATCAGAGAACAGCGTGAGGCCTGCAAGGCTGAAATCTCAAAGTTTGATGAAAAGCTTAAAAAGCTTGACCTTGTTCACACGGAATTAATCCGCAAAAATGCTGATGCAAAAAGCAAATATAATTCTGCAAAAGAAGAAACAGAAAACCTCAAACCTGAGATAAAATATTCATCAGTTGAAGAACTTCTGAATGCGGCAAAGGCTTGTGCCGACAAGGCAGAGCAGATTAAATCGGAAATCAACATTGCTCAAAGCGAACTTTCAAAGTCAAAGTCCGATTTTGACAGCAAAGTTTCTGCTGAAAATGAAACCGCAAAACAGCTGAAAACCTTTGAATCTGAACTTGAAAGCAAAAAATCGGAACTTGACTTTGTTCTTTCAGAGAATAATATTACGGAATGTCCCGATTTTAATTTGTTAACAGAAATTTCGATAAAAGAATTAAAACGACAGGTTGAAACCTTTACCGATTCTCTGAAAAAATCGCAGGCAACAGTTGAAACCTGTGAAAAATCAGTTGAGGGAAAGCAAAGGGAAGATGTCCCTAAAATCAATGAACTGATTGATAGTTATACTTCTGAAAAAGAAAAATGTGATGGTCTTTATACAGCAAACGACAGAAGTCTGCACAATAACCGGAACATATATAACAGCGTTGAAAAGCTTAAAAATGACTTTGAGGAAAAGCTCAGAATAGCCGATGTTTACGAAAATATCAAGAAAACCGCCAACGGTGAAATCGTTTCCGACAACAGCAAAATCACCTTTGAACGCTACATTATGGGTTCGTATTTTGAACAGGTTCTGTACTACGCAAATCTGCGTTTTTCAAAAATGACGGGCGGTCGCTATGAAATCGTCCGTGGTGAAAGCCGTGACAAGCGAATCAGCGCAGGACTTGAAATCAGCGTTCGTGATAATTTCAACAACAAGGAAAGGGACATTTCATCTCTTTCGGGCGGCGAATCTTTTCAGGCGTCGCTTGCGCTTGCACTCGGACTTTCCGACATTATTCAGCAGAGAAACGGCGGAATCAGACTTGATTCAATCTTTATTGACGAGGGATTCGGTTCTCTTGACAACGATAGCCTTGCAACTGCAATTGAAACGCTGAATGACCTTACGGGCAACGGCAACCGCCTTGTGGGCATCATTTCCCACATCAGCGAGCTGAAAAACAGCATAGGCAACAAAATTGAAGTTGTCGGCACAAAGTCGGGCAGTTCAATAAAAATCATTACAGATTAACATATCACATCATATTATGTAGCGGAGCAGAGATTTTCTGTTCCGCTATTGTATTTTAAAATTTGTTGTGCTACAATGCAGTTAGCAAAGACTAACTACAAGGAGGTCAATATGCTATTTAACGGACTCATTATCATTTTAATACCATTTCTCGGAACATCACTCGGCTCAGCCGTTGTGCTTTTTTCAAAAGGCGAACTCAATCAAAAACTGCAAAAATTTCTGCTCGGGTTTGCATCGGGAGTTATGATTGCGGCATCAATATGGTCGCTGTTGATTCCGTCAATTGAAATGGCAGAAAGCCAAAATATAATTGCGTGGATTCCTGCCACAGTCGGATTTTTGCTCGGAATGGGATTTTTGCTTTTGCTCGACAGCGTTATACCGCATATGCACCTTGACAGCGACAATCCGGAGGGCGTTCATTCAAGCCTTTCAAAGAACACTATGCTTGTTCTTGCTGTTACCTTGCATAATATCCCCGAAGGAATGGCAGTCGGTGTAACCTTTGCCGGAGCAATTTCCGATAACACGGGAATAACCGTTGCAGGCGCATTGGCTCTTGCGGTAGGTATTGCAATTCAAAACTTTCCCGAGGGGGCAATAATCTCACTTCCGCTCCATGCAGGCGGAGCGTCACGCAAAAGGTCATGCTTTCTCGGAATAATGTCGGGAATTGTAGAACCTATCGGTGCAGTGCTTACGGTTATTTTTGCAGGAATAGTAGTTCCGTTGTTGCCGTATCTTCTCTCATTTGCCGCAGGTGCAATGATATATGTTGTAACCGAAGAACTCATTCCGGAATCGCAAAACGGCAAACATTCCAACATCGGAACAATCGGTGTCGCAATCGGATTTGCGCTGATGATGATTCTTGATGTTGCTTTAGGGTAAATTTTCATAAAATCGGAAAAATTTTACTTTGCAAATTCTTGACAAATTTGTCATATATTATATAATCAAGGATAAAGTTGTTGTGTAAAACAACTTAAATATATGTACATTTGTGCATATAAGCATCAAAGGAGGACTTTATATGTTGAAAGTATTCAAGAACGAAAAATTATGGTGTGCAGTTGCAGGTGCAGCAGCAGTAATCGTAGGCAAAAAGGTACTTAAAGCAGATAAAACTCGCAGTCTTGCAGTTACAGGTCTTGCAAAGGGTATGAAACTTCAGAAAGATGCAAAGGCAGCTTTCCAGAATATGAAGGATGAGGCTTCAGATATCTGCTACGATGCAAAAACAGAGGCAGGTATTCACGAAGATGCTGCCGCTGAAGAAGTAACAGAATAATGAAATTTAAAATTGTCTATGACAAGCCGCAGAGAATTCGTTTTCGCTGCGGCACATATGCATTTGACAAGGAGTATGAGGGTGCAATCTACAATCTTGTAACCGCATCTCCTTATGTAAATTCGGCGCAGGTAAGTTCGGCAAACGGCGGTATTCTTGTCAATTACACCAAGGGCAGCAGAAGTAAAATTATCGACCTTGTAAGAGCAATCAATGTAAAAACTCTTAAAAAGAACGAACCAAGTGCAGAATTTGGAATTCAGAAGATTGACAGCGATTTTCGTGACAATCTTTTCACTCTTGTTGCAAAGCACTATCTTTCAAAGATGTTCCTTCCCGCTCCGATAAGAACGGCAATCACTCTTTACAGAAGTGCAAAATATATTAAAAAGGCTCTCAAAACTCTTTGGGACGGTAAGCTTACCGTAGATGTGCTTGACGGTGCATCTGTTGTTGCTTGCTTGTGTCAACGCAAGTTCAAAACAGCCGCAACGGTTATGTTTATGCTCAGAATATCGGGCTTGCTTGAAGAATACACTCAGGCAAGAACAAAGGCGGTTCTCACAGACAGCCTTGCAATCAAGACCGACAAAGTATGGCTTGTTACAGATGACGGTGATGTTCTCATTCCGATTGAGGATCTCCGTGTTAATGACAAAATCCGTGTTCAGACAGGCAAGGTTATTCCTGTTGACGGTGTTGTTGCAGACGGTGAGGCAACCGTAAACGAGTCGTCAATGACAGGCGAGCCGTTGCCCGTATTAAAGCGTGAGGGCATCTCCGTTTATGCAGGTACGGTAATTGAAGAAGGCAGTATTGTTGTAACAGTCCGTGAGCTTGCGTCAAATACAAAAATCAGCAAGATTATTGAGCTTATCGGCAGTTCCGAGGAACTCAAAGCAGGCGTTCAGAGCCGTGCCGAAACTCTTGCCGACAGAATCGTTCCGTTTAGCTTTATCGGATTTTTTGCAACTCTCATCTTCACAAGAAACATCACAAGAGCAGTTTCACTTCTTATGGTCGACTACTCCTGTGCAATCAAGCTGTCAACCCCAATCGCCGTAATTTCGGCTATTAAAGAGGCGGCTGACAACGATATTACAATCAAGGGCGGAAAGTACCTTGAGGCTTTTGCAAACGCTGATACAATCGTGTTTGATAAAACAGGTACTCTTACAAACGCAGAACCTGTTCTTGAAAAGGTTGTTGCATTCGGCGATTATACCGAGGACGAGGTTCTCAGAATTTCTGCCTGTCTTGAGGAGCATTTTCCGCACAGCGTAGCAAATGCCGTTGTAATCGGCGCTGAAAAACGAGGAATTTCTCACTCCGAGGAGCATACCGAGGTTGAGTATGTTGTTGCTCACGGTATTGCAACAACACTTCACGGTCAGCGTGCAATAATCGGCAGTAAGCACTTTGTTGTTGAGGACGAAAATGTTACCGTTACAAAGGAACAGCAGGATATCATTGACGAAAAGTCGGGTTCATGTTCTGTTCTTTACCTTGCAATCGGCGGTGAACTTGCAGGTGCATTGTGCATCAGCGATCCACCTCGAAAAGAGGCAAAACAGGCAATTGATATGCTCAAAAAGCAGGGCATAAAGAATGTTGTTATGCTCACGGGCGACAGCTACAGAGCCGCAAAGGCAACTGCCGCAATGCTCGGAATTACCGATTACAAGTATCAGGTTCTCCCCGAGGACAAGCACAGATATGTTGAAGAAATGAAGCAGAACGGTCAGAAGGTAATTATGGTCGGTGACGGTATCAACGATACTCCGGCACTTGCCGCCGCAAATGTTTCGGTTGCAATGAACGATGCGTCCGACATTGCCCGTGAAACTGCGGATATTACCATAAAAGGCTCTGATTTGCGTGCGCTTGTGCATGTTCGCAAGTTGAGCAAAGACCTTATGAAACGAATTAACAAGAACTATCGTTTCATAATTGCATTCAATTCGGCACTTTTGCTTTCAGGTTTTATGGGAGTTATTCAGCCGTCAGTTTCGGCATTTTTGCATAATGCGTCAACTATGATGATTTGTGCAAAGAGTATGACTCCGCTGACAAAGAAAAATGATAAAGACAAAACTTTGTCACTTCCCGAAAAAGCAGAGCAGTAATTTTTAGTGAATATCTGAAAATTAATATTTCAAAAAACAACCGCTGTCAGGTTAAATCCAGACAGCGGTTTTGTGCTTGTTTAAGCAGATTTTTTCACTTTTATATATGCGTAAATGTAGGCAACGGCAATGCTTACCAAAAGTATTCCAACCATAACAAAGGTTGAATCAATTCCTCTTATAAAAGAACTTTCGATGATTGTCAGAATTCCCGTAACCACAAAGGCAATTCCGCCGGCACGGTTTGATTCATACCATGCCAAATCGCTGCTTTCTGTCCACGATGTTTTCACTCCGATAAACGAATTCCTCTTTGTTTTCGGAAGAAAATTTCCCGCAATAATCAACATCAGAGCCATAACTGTATTTATAATGAACGGCACATTATCTTTAAAAGTCGTGCTGTCGGGTTTTGAAATTGCAAGAATGAGAAACATTAATTGAAAAATATTGAAAGCCGCAATGATTGATGTCACAACTATCGTGGTGATTTTTACATTGTTATTTATCTTTTCAACGCTGTTCGTGCTGTATTTGGTATATATCTTGGTATATACAATGTAAAATGCGTACATGAGAAGAATTATTGCAGGAAAAATATAATTTTCGTATTTTGAACCGTAACGGTCAACAGCACCGCTTGCATTGTAGTGCATGGGGACGGTGTCATTCATAAAGAATAAAAATACGGAAGTAATCAGAGTGGGCAACAGCGAAAGTGTAAGCATAATTTTATTCAGCCTTTTCATAAAATCAACTCCTAAAATTGTTTAAGCCACATTATGAGTTCGTCAAACAGGGTTGTGTTAAGCTCATAGAAAACATAATTTTTTTCTTTTGATTCAATCACCAAGTCGTTTTTTTTCAACAGATTGAGGTGATATGAAAGCGATGCAGGTGAAATTCCAAGTTCTTCGGCAATGTCGCCTGCAATCATTTTTTTGCCTTTCAGCATTGTCAGAATATTCCTTCTTATCGGATCCGAAAGCGCTTTCAGTGTACCGTTTAGTGACAAGCAGATACCTCCTCGCAAAGTTCTTTTACAAGCTATTTAAAAAATATTTGAAATAGCTTGTAGCTTTATTATAGCCTAATTTTCTGAAAAATCAAGAACTATTTCAAAATATTTTTAAATAGACTTCAAATCTTTCTGACGAATATTGCAGAAAAAATAAAAAATTTCTCTTGATTTTATTTGATGAGTGGTATATAATAATACTCGGTTAGCAGAGGCTAACTCTTTTGAATAAATCATGTGGACTTCCCTTACGGGTACCGAAAGCCTTTACTCGGGAGGATGTGCTTACCTCCCGACAGGGTTGTCTGCAAAAAAGTTAGGAGAATTATAATGACTTATTTAGAAATTGAAAAAGTAGTCGGCAGAGAAATCCTTGACTCTCGTGGCAATCCGACAGTTGAGGCAGAAGTAACACTCGTTGACGGTACTGTTGCAAGAGGTACAGCTCCAAGCGGTGCGTCAACAGGTGAGTTTGAAGCACTTGAACTCCGTGACGGTGACAAGTCAAGATACCTCGGTAAGGGTGTTTCAAAAGCAGTTGAAAATATTAACACAGTAATTAACGATACAGTTGTAGGTATGGATGCGTCAGACATTTATGCCGTTGATAAGGCTATGATTGAGGCTGACGGCACAAAAGACAAGTCAAAGCTTGGCGCTAACGCAATTCTTGCCGTTTCAATCGCAACTGCAAGAGCAGCAGCAACAGCACTTGATATTCCGCTTTACAGATTCCTCGGTGGTATCTCGGGTAACAGACTTCCTGTTCCGATGATGAACATTCTCAACGGTGGCGCTCATGCCGCAAACACAGTTGATGTTCAGGAATTTATGATTATGCCTGTCGGCGCACCGTCATTCAAGGAATGTCTGCGTTGGTGTGCAGAAGTTTTCCACGCACTTGCATCACTTCTCAAATCAAAGGGACTTGCCACATCAGTAGGTGACGAAGGCGGTTTTGCTCCGAACCTTGCAAGCGATGAGGAGGCTATTCAGTACATTCTTGAGGCTGTTAAGAATGCAGGTTATGAGCCGGGCAAGGACTTTATGATTGCTATGGATGCCGCATCTTCTGAATGGAAGGGCGAGAAGAAGGGCGAATATGTTCTCCCGAAGGCAGGCACAAAGTTTACATCGGCAGAACTCATTGAGCATTGGAAAAAGCTTGTTGAAAAGTACCCGATTATTTCAATCGAAGATGCTCTTGATGAGGAGGACTGGGAAGGCTGGCAGCAGCTTACTAAGGAACTCGGCGACAAGGTTCAGCTTGTTGGCGATGACCTCTTTGTTACAAACACAGAAAGACTTGCAAAGGGCATCAAGCTTGGATGCGGTAACTCAATCCTTATCAAGCTTAACCAGATCGGTTCGGTTTCGGAAACTCTTGAGGCTATCAAAATGGCTCACAAGGCAGGTTACACAGCTATTTCTTCACACCGTAGCGGTGAAACAGCCGACACAACAATTGCCGACCTTGCAGTTGCTCTTAACACTTGCCAGATTAAGACAGGTGCTCCGAGCCGTTCAGAGCGTGTTGCAAAGTACAACCAGCTTCTCAGAATTGAAGAACTCCTCGGTGACAGCGCAGTTTATCCCGGTTTGGACGCTTTCAATGTTAAAAAGGGCTGATTAATAAGACAGTTTGTTTTCATAAATATTTTCTCTAATGTTTCAGAACAGAGTCGTTTTTACGGCTCTGTTTTGTTTTTGTGAAAAACTTAGAATGACAAAATATTGACAATTTGCAAAAATTTATAAAAACGGTAATTCTGTTGAAATAATCAGTAGCAATCGGAAAATGTGAAATATTTATTATTTGGTTATAAAATCATGCTGTAATAAAATAGGACAAAATTAATACTGTGCATTGTGTAAAGTTTTTTCAAAACAAAAGCGCCCTTATTTCGTCATTCCTATACATTTACATTCACAATTCGCTGTGCTATAATCTGTTTGCAGAAATACCGCACCGCTTGGCAGTGCGGTATTTCCTAGGGTTTCAGTCATTAGACTGAAACCCTGAGGAGCTATCGCTCCTTTGCACAGATTGCAATCTATCGCAAACTCTGCTCCTTGCAAGCAAAGCAGAGTTTGCTCTGATTTAAATCTGTTTGCAGAAATATAGTACCGCTTAGTGATGCGGTACTTCTTAGAATTTCAGTCTAACGACCGAAATGTAATCTATTGCACACGCTGCTCTTTGCAACCAAATCAGAGTGTTGCTCTAACCTAATTTAAACGAAAAAGATATTACAGACATAAAAATTTTTTGATAAGAAGTGTGAATGTTATGAATGGTTCAAAATCTGTTAGAAATCTGACTCAGGGAAAAATTTCAAGTCAGATTTTATTTTTTGCAATTCCCGTAATAATCGGCAATCTTTTGCAGGAACTTTACAATGTTGTCGATACGCTGATTGTCGGTCAGACTCTCGGTGAAATCAAACTTGCGGCGGTCGGTTCAACGAGTTCGCTCAACTTTTTTGCACTCGGATTTTTCATAGGACTTTCCGCAGGCTGTTCGGTAATCACTTCACAGCATTTCGGTGCCGGAGATATGGAACGGGTAAAAAAGAGCGTTGCCGCCCATATTATGATTGGAGTTGTGT
>CACXYD010000071.1 GCA_902771755.1 uncultured Ruminococcus sp.
TTTCAGGGTTTGTACCGTAGTAGCCACCCTCTGCCTCTGTTGTATGACCGTCTGATTTAGCGGAGAAAGTTGTCTTTGATGCTGTGAAAGTCTTTTTGAAAGTGTAGGTCTGTTCTGTTTCAACACCGTCTGCACCTGTTGCATAGAGTACAAGTGTAACCTTTGAGTTGCCGATTTTACCCTCGCCTACTTTTACCGAATCACCGTTTACGAACTCTTTCTTTGCCGAACCGTCAACAGAGTAATAACCCTTGTCGGCATTCTTTAATGCAAGCTTTACATCAAGTGATTCTGTTGAAAAAGCTGTATTGTTTGCTGTGAGAGTATAGCCGTAAGCGTGGTCATCGGGCTTGCCGTAGTCAATCCACTGCTTGTCTGCTGTGAGCATTTTGCATTCGCCTGCATTGAGCGCAAGACCTGCTGCCTCAGGATATTGCTCCTTACCCTCGCCTTTTTCAAGACCGTTGTTGAAGATGATTTTTTCTGATTTGTAAGAAGATGCAAAGCTTGTCTTATAAAGACCGCTGTCCTCTTTTGTCATAAGTTCACCCGGCCACTTAGCGTTTTCCTTTGTGCCGTATGCGTAAACATAAACATCCTGCCAGCCGTACTTTGAGTTGTCAAAGTACACTTCTGAGCCTGATGCCGTTGCTGCCGAAACACTTCCTACCGACACAACAAGTGTTGAAAGCACCATGAGTGCGGCAAGAATCATGCTCGTGATTTTTCTTGTCCTTTTCATTTTTGATTCCTCCTTTATTAATCGTGAGCAATACGATTGTTTTTATTGTAGCATTTTGCACTTGTTTTTTCAATTCTTTATCACATTTTTGTTTCTTTGTACAAGTTAGCGTGTCGAAATTTGTAGATTTAATTAAACAGAGTTTATTTCGACTATGCAATAGCATATTTCAGCCATAAAAAATCCGCTGACACGGTTTGTCAGCGGATTTGATGTTTTTCAAAAACAAGATTTGAACAATTAGTTTTCTTTTCTGTAGAAAGGTTCAACACCCTTAACTGCATTTTTTGCAAAATCCATTGAATACGGCATCATTGAAAGCTGAATTTCATCGTCAAGGAACGGACTTGCAACCTTGCTGATTGCATCGAATGTGCTTTCCATATCACCGAAGAAATCAACTACGATGAAGTAGCTCTTCTGACCGTTCTGCTCAATCAAGCGAAGATATGCGGCATTTACTGTCGGCTCTGTGCTGAAATGATTGATAAGAGCAGCCATAAGGTCAATCGGGTATTCCTTAGGCTCGCCGAGGCTGATTGGCGAACCGGGTTCGATTGTCTGATTTTTAAGTTTCATGTAGTCCTTCTGCTGTTTGAAAGAATGAACCATCTGCTTAGGGAATGTTACGCTCTTGCCGAAAGGATTGATTACAAAGCCCTTTACATCAGCCTGCGGATCCATTACCATCTGTGCAATGCTGTCAAAGTCTGTAACAACCTTCTGTGCGTTCTGAGTGTCTTTCCACTTGAAAAGTTCGTCTGTATCTGTGAATACACCGAAGAACTTTTCCTTGTTGCCGTTTTCAAGAAGTCTGAACTGAACCTGAGTTGACTGCTGCATAACAGTCTGACCGTTGGTTGTTTTAGCCTCTGTCTTTGGTGTTACCTTTGCAGGGAGAATGAATTTTGCCTTCATAACCTCATCAATCATCTTGTTGATGTTTTCGGTTGTGTTGTCCTCCTGCATTTTTTCAATAGCGGCTACGAGGTTTGGGTTCTTGATTTCCTCTGCCGGTACTTTGCTTCCTTCCATTTTTGCGCCTTTAAGTTCGCTCATGCTTTGTTACCTCCGTTATTCTACTGTATAGTTTTTGTCGGGAACTACTTCAAGTCCCTGACCTTTTGGATATTGCTGACTGTCAGATGCATCTCCGTCATTAAAAATTATGTACGGTGACTTTAAATCTCTGTCAAATGTATAGCTGTATGTTCCGTCTTTTTCTTTTTTCATTTCTACTCCGGGCCATGAATCATTTTCATCGCCTGCGTCGGTGTAGACATAGGCATAAATTTCATCGTCCCAATCGTCTGAATCGGGCTTTGTAAAATAGACTTTTGTGCCTTTTGTGATTTCATATTTCTTTTTATAGGTGAATTCAACTCTTTCATAAGTTTTGACACCTTCGGCATTTTCTGCACGAAGTTCAAGCTTTGATACATCGTTGTCGCCGTGCTTGATTGTTACTGTGTCACCGTCTTTGTATGAAACAGCCTTTCCGCCGTCAAGAGAATATGTTGCGTTGTCTGTGTTTGAGCAAGTGAGAGTTACCTCGTATGTATCATCACCGTAAGTGAACTCAGTTTTTGAATCAACACCCACGCTTGCAGGTCTTGCGTATTCTGTGTAACCCTCGTTGTAGAGAACTACAACTGAATTTTCGGGGATATCAGTATCACAAGTGATTTTGCCGTTTTTAACCGTATATTCGGTTTTGCGGTCAACTCGGTCAACATATGTTCCGTCAGCAAGATTTGTTTCAAAATCAACCTTGAGAGCATCGTTTGTGTTGACGATAACAGCACCCTTTGTACCTCTTTCAATCATAAGAGCAGTTGAGTCAAGGTTAGGATTGACAAGGTTTTCGTCCTCGCCTGTCATTGCCGTTCTGAAAAAATTCACGGCAGCCACGCTGTCATCCTTGTACATATCGTCACCCTGTGTGCCGATTCGGTTCATTCCCCATGCATTGTCAATTGAGCTGTTGTACGGACGGTCAAAGAACAGCGGTGTGCCGTCTTTTCTTGCCGTGATAATTGCCCAGCCGAGAAGAACCTGATCGTTGTCAAGGTTGTTATATGTACCGTCATTGATGTAGTTATCGTGTGATTCAACCCATGTTACGATATTAGGATCTGCGTTTCCGATCCAATAGTCGGAAACAACTGCTGTGTCAATGTTGCCGTTTACGAGTCCCGAACGGATTTTACTGCCGTAGGTGCTTGCGGTTGTTCTGCCGATTTCTTTTATATAGTCGGCAAGTCGATCATTGTCACCCTGCAAAACTTCACCGTAGATAAAAAGATTTTCGGCATTGTCAACTTCCTTTGTAGCTTTTTCCCAGAAGTTATTTTCAAAACCGTCATCCTCTTTTGGATCATCGGGAAGTCCGATATGCTTTGCTGTGTCATATCTGAAACCGTCTGCACCGCAGGCAATGCAATCGTTGATGTAATTGAAGAAATACTTCTGGAATGAAGGTCTTTCCGTGTTGATATCGGGAAGTCCGCCCATTTCATATGTTGTACAGGCAAGTCTGTTGCCGTAATCATTGAGAGGAGTTCTGCCCTCTTTGTGGTAGAGAGTTTCAAGACTTCCGCCGCCTGCCTCTATGAGGTCTTTGCTGACCTTATCGGTTTTGGGAGTGGTATGGTTTGCGATTACATCGACAATAACCTTGATTCCGTACTTGTGAGCCTCATCGCACATTGCTTTGAATTCGTCACGAGTACCGAGCTGATAGTTACCGATTTTAAAATCAGTAGGCTGATAGTGGTAATACCATTTGCCGTTGCCGTAAAGTTCCATTCCGCCGTTTTCGCCCTCAAGGCATTCGTTAATCGGAGAGGTCTGAACAGCCGAAAAACCTGCAGCGGCAATGTCGCCCATTGAGTTTTTAATGGTGTTGAAATCCCAGCTGAAAGCCTGAAGGATTGCACCGTCGGCAACCTTATCTGCCGTCTTGTAGTCGGTTGAAGGAGCAGCGTTCTGCGAACAGCCTGTACCCGACACCGCAACAGCAGTAATCATAAGAGCAGAAAGAATTCCTGCTGATATTTTTTTGAACATAATTCACCGTCTTTCTGTTTTCAAAACTTACTTAAAGTACAGTATAACATAAATGATACGATTTTTAAATAGTTTTTTGGCATTTTTGCCATATTTTTTTATTTATGTGCCAATAATGATATAAGGATAGGTTACAGGCGAAAAATCGTTATGAAGTGGTTAAAAGAAAAAATTTGAATATTGTCTAAAAAGAAGATTTGTTGTATAATTTAAAGTAGATTTTTGTAGCAAAATCTGTTTTTCACAGAAACACAGATTTGCCTTGATATGAAATAATCCAAAATTAAGAAAAATGAAAGGAACAACCGTATGAGTCACGCAGTAATTATTCCGATTTATTGCGAAAACAGAAACACAATTCACCTTTGCAACGATTTACAGGAACTCGGTGCGGAATATATCGTTGTTGTCAATGACGGTCTTAATCCTAAATCGGAATATTTCAACGAATTGACAAGCATAGGCTGTCACCTTGTACATTTGAAAAACAATAACGGCAAAGGAGCAAGCCTTAAAGCAGGCATCAGATATGCTCATGATAACCTTTATAATATCACGGGCTACATTACCTGTGATGCTGACGGACAGCATACCGCAAATGATGTTATGAAAATCAGCCGAATGCTTGACCTTAGAAACGGCAGTTTGATACTCGGCAAAAGAGATTACAAAAAGTCAAAAATGCCGCTTAACATACGAATCGGCAACAGGCTTTCTTCGGCATATTTCAAGGTTATCACAGGCAAAAGCTGCAGCGACACTCAAACAGGACTTCGTGGAATCCCTGCATTTCTGTATGATACCGTGATGAAAACAAAGGGCAATCGTTTTGATTTTGAAATGAATTTTCTCACAAAATGTGCCGACATGAGAGTTCCGTTTTACTTTGTGAATATTATTGCCGATTGCTCAAACTGCAGCAGTAATTTCCGACTTGTTAAGGACACTTACCTTATCTACAGAACTCCGCTGAGATTTGCAACGGCATCAATCGGATGTACGATAATTGACCTTGTTTTGTTCACGATTTTTGCGTATATTCTGCCGTCACATATGTTCTTTAACATTATGCTTGCAACGCTTATGGCACGAGTTGTTTCGGGCGGAATTAATTTTCTCATCAACAGAAAAGTTATCTTCGGCAATACGGATAACGGTGCAAAACAGGCTCTCAGATTCTTTATTCTGTTCTTCTGCATAATGTGTGCAAGTTCACTTATTGTATCGGCACTTTGGTTCTTGCCGATTCCCGTTACACTCACAAAGGCGATTGTTGACCTATTGTTGTGGACAGTAAATTACAAAATGCAAAGAATATGGGTTTTCAAAGACAGCAACAGACTTAAAAGAACTCCGAGAAACAAAAGAAAATAAAGCAAACGAAAACGGTGACAGAATTCTGCCACCGTTATTTTTGTGTAAATTTTTAGTTGCTATCAATTTTTACAAAGCCTCTGCCCTTTATCGCACCTGCTGTTGTTACGATAATAAAAGCGTTCGGATCGACATTTTTGATTCCCGAAGTGATTTTGTAAACCTCCTGAGGACGGACTGCACACATAATGACTTTCTTGTCATTTCCGCTGTATGCACCCTCACCGTTGAGGTATGTTACACCTCTTTTGAGGTTCTTCATGATATCGGCACTCACTTCTTCGTAATTGTCTGAAATTACGAACATAAGCTTGCCGTTGCCTCTTGAAGTACCGTAGCTTACCGCATCAATTACCTTTATGCTGACAAAAATTACAAGCAGAGCATAGAGTACATTTTCAATGCTGTGATAAACAAAGAACACCATTAAAAGCACAAGAATATCCGACACAAGGATTATCGTACCCGTTGAAATGAACGGAAAATGCTTGTGAAGATTCAGTGCAATGATATCTGTACCGCCTGTTGAACCGCCTCGGTAGAAGATAAGTCCAAGTCCGAGTCCGTTAAGCACTCCGCCAAATCCTGCCGCAAGGATTGTATCGCCCGTATAAGCAGGCAAAATCGGCGTCAGGACATCAATCATAACCGAAACAAGTGCCGTTGCAACAAGGGTTCTTGTGAGAAAACCCTTTCCGTTCTCGATAAATCCCCAGATAAAAAGCGGAATGTTCATCACGAAAATCATAATACCTATCGGCAACGAGAACATATAGTTGAGCATTGTTGCAACACCCGTAAGTCCGCCCGGTGCAACATTGTTCGGTGATGTAAACATGGCAACCGATATGCCGTATAGGGTAGCTCCGGCAAAAATTACGAGATAATCAAAAAAGAGTGTTCCTGCCTTTGCAAGACGGGAATTCGGTTTTAAATTCATTTGCATAAAATCACTCCCCGAAACGAGTATGTATAATTATTTCAAAAAGCTCATTTATTCTGTCAAATTCTTTATTAATCTGTAAGTATCCGAAAAGTGCCTCAAGTCCTGTTGCGCTGTGATAGTCGGCAACAGAACCGTTTTTTGGAGTACATTTCGGAGCGGCATTTCTGCCACGCTTGTAAACGGCAAGTTCCTTTTCGGTTAGAGTCGGCATAAGAATTTTTGCAAATTCAGCCTGACTTTTGCAGTTTACAAGCGAAACCTTTATTTTATTGAGTTCTCCGACACTACGGTTAGCCTTGCGAACAAGGTATTCACGCACAAGCAGGTCATAAACACCGTCACCAACAAAGGCAAGTGTAAGCGGAGAAATTTCATCGGCTAATGAATGAACAGATGTATTTTCCATATTAACTCCGTATCACGCAATATTAATCCATAAAGTCAAACTCAAGCTCATAAATTGAAACCGTGTCGCCGTCTGAGCAACCTTTTTTGCGGAGTGCGTCAATTACACCGCCGTTTATGAGAACTTTCTGGAAATAGTTAAGGCTTTCGTAATCGTCAAAGTTGATACCCTTCATAACCTGCAGCAGCCAGTCAGCCTCAACAGTATAGATTCCGTTTACATTCTTGATTGTAACAGAATGGTCATCAAAATCGTCAACGGTCACAATCGGAGCAGGCTCTGCCTCATAGTGAGTGATCGGAGGAAGTTTTGAAAGCATTTCCTGAATCTTTTTGAGGAGCGGATCAACATCATAGCGGATTGCCGCCATTATCGGGAAGAAATCATAGCCTTGATCTTCAACAAATTTCTTAAAGTCTGCAATCTGCTCATCGGTTGCCATGTCGCACTTGTTGCCAGCAACAACCATTGGACGCTCTGCAAGCTCGGGATTGAACTTTGCAAGCTCATTGTTGATTGTTATGAAATCCTCTTTCGGATCTCTGCCCTCACTGCCCGAAACATCGACAATGTGAACGAGCATACGGCAACGCTCAACATGGCGAAGAAATTGGTGACCAAGACCTGTGCCCTGCCATGCGCCCTCAATAAGTCCTGGGATATCCGCCATAACAAATGACGAACCCTCACCCATTGAAACAACTCCGAGAACGGGAGTAATTGTTGTGAAGTGGTAGTTTGCAATCTCAGGCTTTGCCTGTGAAACTACAGAAACAAGGGTGCTTTTTCCGACATTTGGGAAACCTACAAGACCTACATCGGCAAGGAGCTTGAGTTCAAGAACAACATCAAATTCTTCACCGGGAAGTCCGGGTTTCGCAAAACGAGGAACTTGACGGACTGGTGTTGCAAAGTGTGGGTTGCCCCAACCGCCTTTACCGCCTCTTGCTACAATATAGGGTTCATCACCCGAAACATCGGCAAGAATTCTTCCGCTGCTCTCCTCTTTTACAACAGTTCCCACGGGAACACGGATAATGAGGTCCTCGGCATTTTTACCTCGGCATCTGTCGCCTCTGCCGTTTTCGCCCTTTTTTGCGGCATATTTTCTTTTATAACGGAAATCGGCAAGTGTTGAAAGGTTGGAATCGGCAACAAAAACAATGTTACCGCCTCTGCCGCCGTCACCGCCATCCGGACCGCCTGCCGCTACATATTTTTCACGGTGAAACGAAACGGCACCGTCACCGCCGTCACCTGCTTTTATTTTAATTTTCGCTGTATCTACAAACATATTTTTCTCCGTAACAGTTTTGCTGTTCAAAAATTATCAGTACAAATGTAAAGATTATCAGACTTATTTGTTATTAGTATAAACAGAAATGTAAAAAATAAGGGTGGATATAAAATCCACCCTCATAAATTTTGAGATTACTGCTCAACAGGATAAACGCTTGCACGCTTTCTGTCTTTGCCAACACGCTCAAATCTTACAACACCGTCAATCTTTGCGAACAGTGTATCGTCAGAGCCTCTGCCTACATTTTCACCAGGGTGAATATGTGTGCCTCTCTGCTTTACAAGGATGTTGCCTGCGAGAACCTTCTGGCCGTCTGCACGCTTAACGCCAAGACGCTTTGATTCACTGTCACGGCCGTTCTTTGTAGAACCCATACCTTTTTTATGAGCGAATAACTGAATGTTTATTTTAAGCATTACCTTAC
>CACXYD010000072.1 GCA_902771755.1 uncultured Ruminococcus sp.
ATTCGACAACAAAACAAGCGACAGTTTAATTCTCTGTCGCTTGTAATTATACTTTATTCTATTTTTTCGGGTTACCCCAACTATTGACATTGAGCCATTATATCAACGGATTTTAAACCTATGATATGTAAATCCTATATTTGTTTCATATTTTTGGTGACATTTGCATTCGGGAGGACATTCTCGGATTTCTATCGGAACATTAATGTTGTTATTTTCTATTGAATCCTTAATTGCCTCATACGCCGGAGAAAAATACTTTTGTCTATCTTCTCCGGGATTATCAATAATAATCTTCTTCAAATACTGAAAAGAAATCGGTTTGCTTATATTTCTGACGGTAATATGATTACCGAAATCTCCCTTATGAAAACCGTAATACAAGCTGTCAACATCAGGAAAATATCGTTCCTCATAAGGAATGTCTTCATCCCAATTTGCAGGATTTTCCTGAGTAATGAATATATCATAATCTGCAACCTCATCCAAAACATCTACGGAATAAACAAATGTTATTACGCCGTAATTGTTCACATCCTTTGCACGCTCATGTATGTCAACCGAATCAAAGAATATGTCATTGTATATATTGAATTTTTTATCAATGTCGTCACTTTGCTGATCTGTTTGAGGGAGATTATATTCTTCAACCGTTTCTCTGGACAATAGTCCGCCATTATTGATAAAAGTTAATGATGTTATTACCGAATTCACATGAAATAATTCTGTAACATCTTTGTGTATAAGTACCTTTTTGACTTCTGTGGCATTCATAAATAAATTCTCTCCTTTCAAAAAATTGTCACCGATAAAGAAAATTACAATGATTAATTACGATATTCCGTGTAATTCCTGATACAATGTTTTTGCATAAGTGTCGGTCATTCCGCATATGTAATCAGTTACCAACAAAAGACGAAGATATAGTTTTTCCTCCTCTGTTTTTTTCTTGGAGTGATGTCTGTATGCGCTCATATAGTTTGGTGAAATTATATTCATCAGGCGTTTATCCAACGCATTTTGCTCAATTTCGGTATCGTAACTGATTGCCGCATTCACAAATTTATCAAGCAAAAAATCTATTATTGTACCTGCTGATATTTCAAGCTTTTGAATATGTTGTGACTCAAACACTTTTTCTGCTGTAATATTCCCCAAAGCTTTCATAAGTACATTGCCATGTGACACTTTTAATATTTCACTTTTGAATGTTCCGTTCATAATGTCAATATAATTTGATGTAAATCCATATATTGCACAACTGATCAAAAAGCCCTGTATACTGACTATCCAATTTTGTACCGCATATAGATCCGGATTGGCAATTTTCTTGCTTTTTGCAATTTCATATTTATTTTCAAGTGTTTTCACAGCATCCAAATAGCATCCTTTTTCCTCACCTTTACACATATTGAGATATGCATCTTTTTTAAGTTCTTCAAGAATCATATCATATGTCAGATAATTTTTCTTTACAGCATCTTCTATGTCAGCTGTTCGATAAGCTATGTCATCAGCCGCCTCAAGCAGAAATGTGAGCGGATATCTGCAACCTACAGCTCCCGTGGATTCACTTATATCCTTATACAATTCCTTTTCTGCATAATAATATCCCATTTTCTTATCCTTGACATTTCCGCTTTTGGTATTAATTTCACTTGAAGAAACAGGATATTTTACAATTGTATTTAAAAGAGCGTATGTTAAATGCATTCCATTTTCGTCAACAAGATAATGCAGTTTTGTTAAAAGTCTTAACGCTTGTGCATTACCCTCAAAGTTGTAAAAATCATTACACATCTGTTCATTGAGCAAATCTTTAACATAATTTTCACCAATTTTTAAGTTTTCAAGATTATTCTTAAACCATATTCTTATTGAATATTCGCCAAAATGCCCGAAAGGCGGATTTCCTATATCGTGAATCAATCCCGCACATTCAAGAATACTGCAAATTTTATTAATATCCTCATTTGAAGGTTCAAATTCAGAACAAAAGCCACTTTTATTTTTAAAACTGTCTATATGATCTATAATGTACATAAAAGACGACTGCCCCAAAGATTTTGCGAACGAAGCAACTTCGAGCGAATGCGTAAGCCTTGTGCGGACAAAATCACTTTTATCAAGAGGAAAAACCTGTGTTTTATCCTGTAATCTTCTAAAAGAAGCACTTCCGATTATTCTGTGATAGTCCTTTTGAAATTCATTACGCATATCATTATTATTTTTCTTATTATTTTTATTACTTAGATTGCATTGACGCTTTTCACATAATAATTTTTTCCAATCCATATTGTTTCCACCTTCTTTTTCTTAATGAATTACATCTCTATGCTTTATCTTCCAAGTTGAATATATCCTGTACCTTTTTTACATTGTCATCAGGTGTGTCTACCTTTTGCAACAAATCTAAATAAAAAGCTTTTATATCATGGTCTTTTAAAATCCATAGCACTTGATTGTTACTAACAGCAATCTCAAATAATAATTTAATTTGTTCGGATGACCACTCATTATATGCACTCAATTTTTTTACAATCGTGTGCGTACTGATAAAATCAGAACTGTTTTCCAATGCATATATCAAATCTTCTTTTTCTTTTTCTTCGTCGGTCTGAATACAATTCTTATTAACATTTTCTGCTTCATTCTTACATTCATAATGGTAGTTTTCAAGTTTTTCATTATATGCTGTTCTGTCTATGATGGATTTGATGAGTAAATCTAATTCCGTTCCTTCAGAATAATCTGCAGGAACAAAATATTTTATTCTGTTATCATTCATCATTTTATAGACTTTCTTTTTATCAATTGTGTCCGGATTATAAACACCAATTGAATGTCCGCCGTATGTATTCACCAATTTCATACACGGAATATCAGTATCGCTGTCACCGATATACACCATATTTCTGAACGGCACTCTTATATCCTCCGGTGCAAAATAATCATTAACACACGGATCATTAACATCTAACACGCCTTTTTCAATTCTAAAGAGAAATTGAGTTTTATTGGTGTAGTTTACAACCTGAGCAGGCCACTTTGCTACTCCTTTTTCATTAAAATAGAATGAGCTTGCATAGATTTTTTCAAAAGCGCCGTTCTTGGCTATCTGAGTTCCTTCAATCATTTCTTTCAAACCGGAAGAAATAATATAATGTTCAACTATTACACCATTTCTAATTCCATAATCTCTGATTCGTTCAAACCACTCGGCTACACCGGAGAATAATTTCACTTTGGAACCATACTCTTCCAATTTCTTTCTGTTAAACACAAAGTTTCCTTCTGCTTCAACCATCATCTTATACATGTAGGCTAAATTTTGATCCATTTTGTTTTCTTCAGCAAGTTTATTAGATTCAAGCCAAAATTTTTTAACATCGTAATTTACTGACTGAATATATCCCTGCGCCTGCATATCATCCGGAGATAGCGTTTTATCGAAATCATAACATATCGCCAATACCGGCTTGTCTTCTTTTTGCTTTCTTTGATATTCTTGAGTTGTCATCTAATAATCCTCACTTTCATTGTTATATGTTTTTATTAAAAATTATTGTGTGATAATATATCACACCATAAAAACTCGTTCTTCTTTGATTCGTCAATCAGATGTTATTTTTTGAATGTTGACTTACAAAATAATACCTACAAATTTATTTTAGTATGCAATTTAATTTACAGCAAGCTATATATATTATTCACCTTTATAATACCACTAATAACAATATTTTGCAATACCTTTCAATTTTTTTATTCATTATTTACATTAGCTATTAATACTTTTACACAAATCAAATAGGAGAACATACCTTCGCAATATGTTCTCCTATATAATAAACTAAATTTCCTTTATCAAATATTCTTCGACTTTTATCCCAGTATGTTATTATAAATATTTCAAGTAATCCATATCCTTCTGAATTATAGCTATATCTGACGAACGCAATTCATGGTGAAATCTCTTTCTGTCCCACTGCTTTTTTAAATCAAAAAAATCTTCTCTCATTTCTTTTGTGAGTATATTATGCCTTGCCTCATACGCAATCAATTTTAAATACAGCATAAAATTGTCACATTTTTTATCAGAACATTCATACAGGCATACTTCTTCAAGTTCACCGACGGTGTAATCTTTGGCATCAGGAGATTCAAACGCTTGCGTAATAATGCTATCAAAATCGTTGTAATGGGTACTTGTTTTTATGACATTCTTGAGTTTTTCCGCCTTATATTCATCGTCAGTTTCACAGATAAGATTATTCAGAATTGATTCCATTATTCTTCCTAAGTCTGATATAGTATCATGTATTTCACAACAAACATAATCATTCAGCTCAAAAAGCAAATCATCATAATCATTCACCCAGAATAAAACATCATATTTTTCTATTTCAACATCCTCAAACAATTTATACACATTAGGCATATGTTCTTTTGTAAAATAGAAATCCCATTTTGAAAGAATAAAATACATAATTACTCCACCACATCTTGCAAGGCATCTTCGATATATTCGTAGTTTGGATAACATTCGGCATAATCATCGGAGCGGAAATCCTGATATTGCAAACCCATTGCATCAATGGTTATATCTGTAATTATGCCGTTTTCTTTGAATGTAATGTCAACACGATAGGTTTCGTATTTTTCATTGTCATACTCAAGAAAAACAGACTGCAAACCTACTGAGTCATCAGAATGGTCTTTTAATTTTTTGCCGACAAATTTCTTTTTAAGTCTGACTAAATCGCCCGGATCATCAATATAGATTTCTTCGACCTCAACATCTTCCAAAAGCTCCTCACACTCTGCCTGATAATCTTCCAAAGCCGCCTCATATTCGTTCTCATCGTAAAATTCATCGGGATACGGCTTGTCAAAATCAGGTTCGACAATCTCATTCAGATTCAGTGAATTTTCGGCAAGTTCGTACAATTCATCGGCAAAATCGCAATCATCCAAGGGAATATTGTCCTCTACTGCCCTGTTAATTTTTGCATACAAATCGTCAGAAACCTCGAATTCAACAATCTCGTACCAACATCTTTCAGAACCGTTGATACGCACATATGCTTTCTGTTTTGCCATAATTAAATCCTCCTGATTTTTAATTTTTAAAAGTCTTTCAACCTGTTACCAACATTATACCAAAGTTTACTGTCCCATTATCTACCCTTTGCTTGCAAAAACAGCCCTGCAGTATTTATACTGTGGGGCTGTTGAAGAAATTTTTATCTCATTTTATTAACATTCTTTCAATTAGAGTATTTTCCAGTTTTCTACATCAAACACGCCTTTGGTGGTTATTCTTAGACTGGGGATAACGGGGAGGCTTAGGAACGAAAGAGTCATGAACGGATCAATGCTTTTATCCGCACCGAGTTCATATGCAGATGACTTTGCATTTTCGAGCTTTTCATTTACGGTTGTCAGCGGTTCATCGGACATCAGACCTGCAATCGGAAGTTCGAGTAGAGCCTTGATTTTGCCGTTTTCAACAACTGCGATACCGCCCTTACTGTCCTTGATTGCATTCACGGCAACGGCGATATCTTCATCGTTACAGCCGACTGTGATAATGTTGTGCGAATCATGGGCAACCGATGTTGCGACTGCGCCCGATTTCAGCGAATAGCCTTTAACATAACCGACACCGATATGATTTGTGCCTTTGTGACGCTCAATGCAAGCAATTTTCAGAATATCGTTTTCCACATCAATTTTATCGGCTGTACCGAGGTTGCGTGTGAGCAATTCACCACCGACAAGACCGATAAGTCCGAGTTTTCCGTCAACCTTGAAACTGCTTGGAGTTACGCTGTCAAGGTGAAAAGTATCAAAACATTTTTCGGCAAGTTTTTCGTCAACTGTGGGAGCAGAAAAGTCCTTAACTTCGCCGTCAAAAACAAGTTTGCCACGCTTGAAAACCGTTTCAACATTGAAATCTTCAAGATTATCGACAACAACAATATCTGCAAGATAGCCCGGAGCAATCGCACCTTTGTTGTTGAGCAAAAAGTATCTTGCGGCATGGTGGGTTGCGGTTTTGAGGGCAACAATCGGATCTGCACCGTTTTTGAGAGCCTGTTTTACGATGTAGTCAATATGACCGCCGTAGAGCAAATCGCTTGGGTGCTTATCATCTGTCGCAAACATACACCTTGCGTAATACTGCTGAGTCAAAAGCGGCATAAGCGCCTTGAGGTTATGAGCGGCAGTACCCTCTCTTATCATAATGAACTGACCTTTTCTCAGCTTTTCAAGGGCATTTTCAAAGGTGGAACACTCGTGGTCGGAATAGACACCTGCGGCAATGTATGCGTTGAGGTCATTGCCCGAAAGTTCGGGAGCGTGACCGTCAATCTTCTTGTGGTGAGCCTGAGATGCGACAATTTTTGAAACCACATTTTTGTCACCGTTGATAACACCGACATAGTTCATCATCTCGGCAAGTCCGAGCACCTTTTTATGCTCAAAGTACGAGTCAATATCCTTGTAACCAAGCTCTGCACCGCTCTCGTCAATTTCTGTGGCAGGCACACATGACGGCATCATAAAATGAACATCAATCGGCAAATTCTGCGATGCCTGAATCATATATTCAACTCCGTCAATACCCATTACATTTGCAATTTCGTGCGGATCGGTTATGACGGTGGTTGTACCGTGGGCAACAACTGCCTTTGCAAATTCAGCAGGAGTCACCATTGAACTTTCAAGGTGAATATGTGCGTCAATAAAACCGGGGAGAACGAGTTTTCCGCTGACATCAATCTCTGTTTTGCCGTCATATTTTCCGACACCGGCAATCAGTCCGTTTGCAACGGCGATGTCACCGCACAAAAATTCGTTTGAAAACACATTAAGATATTTTGCGTTTTTCAAAACGAGGTCTGCCTTTTCCCTACCTGCCGCAACCGCAATTATTCTCTGTTTTACTTCAAGCCTTCTGTCAATTTTCTGTTCGTATGTTTCCTGCATAAAAGCACCGCCCTTCTTATATATATTTACAAGATTATAGCACTTTGCAAAAACCATTTCCATAAGTATTTTTCACGAATATTCTTCGCAATTTTTTGCTAATTTGCATAAGATGTGTGCATATTTTCATCTGTCGGGCAATAATAATTTTAACAATTTATTGTGCTAATGTATTGAAATATAAAAATTGTGGTGATATAATTTATTTGTAAATATTGTTTTCGGAGGGATAAATTATGCCACACACATACAGCGAATTTTTACCGAGTTACAGCGTGGGAGTTGATTGCTACAAGGCAATTCCCGAAATTGTAAAACCGTACGGCAAAAAGGCGGTTGTAGTCGGCGGTAAAACAGCTATGGAAAAATCAAAAGAGGCTTTGCTTGAAGGCATCAAAGGCTCTGACATTGAAATCATTGATTTTGTATGGTACGGTGGCGACTCCAACTATGAAAATGTTGAAAAGGTAAAGAACAATCCGTCTGTGCAAAAGGCTGATATGGTGTTCGGTGTCGGAGGCGGACGAGCTGTTGACACGGCAAAAACCTACTGTGCTTTGTATAACAAGCCGTTGTTTGCATTCCCGACAATTGCATCAAACTGTGCGTCATGCACCTCGCTTTCGGTAATGTACAACCCCGACGGCACTTTCAAGGAATATTCGTACCACAAAGCTCCTGCAATTCACACATTTATCAACACAAAAATTATTGCCGAATCACCCGAAAAGCTTATGTGGGCAGGAATCGGCGACGCACTTTCAAAGGAATATGAAGTAGTTTTTGCGTGTCGTGAAAAGAATATGATTCACACACCGTTGCTTGGCAAGGCAATTGCCGCCGCAAGTACCGAACCGCTCATAAACTTTGGCAAAAAAGCTCTTGAGGACTGCAAAAACAATGTGCCGACAGAGGCTATTGAACAGGTTGCCCTTGACATTATTATCACGGCAGGACTTGTTTCAAACTTTACCGTTCACGAAAACAATCCGAATCCCGAGGAGGATTATTACTACAATTCATCGCTTGCACATTGCGTTTATTACGGTGCATCACTCTTTCCGCAGTGTGAACAACAGCATCTGCACGGCGAAATCG
>CACXYD010000073.1 GCA_902771755.1 uncultured Ruminococcus sp.
ATATTATGCGTTGGGATATGCCGCAAATGACCTTGTTTTGGTAGTTCTCTGGACGCTTGCGGCAGTCGAAAATCCCGTGTATGTTCCCGTAATCATTAATTTTATGATTTTCTTCATGAACGATATGTACGGTTTCGTCAGCTGGAAAAAAAGAGAAAAATTGCAGTACGATTTATAATTGAATTATCAAACTTTTCAAGAGCAACCGTTTTGGTTGCTCTTTTGTTGTATAAATTCCAAAAGATAACAGATAATGATAAAGTGTTATCGTTTGGTTGACCGTTGAAAAATATTATGATATACTACTAAATGAACACACATATGCATTTAGTGTTATCGTTTAGGTTGGAGGCAAGTGCTTTGAATTCAAAAGAAATAGCAAAAAATGTTATCGAAAGTAACGGTGGAATTGCTAAAGTAGCTGATATGGTATCTGCAGGACTTTCCAGACAGAGTATAAAAACCTTATATGCTAACGGTTATATAGAGAGAGTCTGTCAAGGATATTATAAACTTAATTCTGATTTAGAATTATCAGATGAGAAAATACTTTTATCTGTTGTTTCTGAATTTGTTATGTGTATGGAGTCTGCCTTGTTTTATTATGGGTATAGCGATTTTATGCCGAGAGTTAAATCAATAGCTGTACCACGAACCGCATCTCACAGGATAGCTGATATTTCACCGATTCCTTTAAAAATTTATTATGTTGCAAACGATATATATAGTATCGGCAAAACAACTATAACTGAAAACGGTGTAAAGTTTGCTGTTTATGATAGGGAAAGAACTATTTGTGATGTGTTTAAACATAGAAACAAAATTGACAGCGAAATGTTTAATAAAGCGGTAAATGCTTACGCAAAAGACGATAAAAAAAATCTCAGTAATCTTTCGCTTTATTCAAAAAAATTGCGTGTGTACAAAAAAGTAACGGAAATTATGGGGGTGGTTTTAAATGGCTGACACAGCCGCTTCGGTACTGGCAAGACTAAAAAACAAATCAAAAGAAAGTGGCAGAAGTTATCAACTTTGTTTACAGCTTTTCTGTCAGGAGGAATTTTTGCGCAGACTTGAAAAATCTGATTATTCCGACAACTTTGTGCTTAAGGGCGGTCTTTTTATATATTCGCTTACGGGATTTGACAGCAGAGTTACAGTTGATGTTGATTTTCTCTTGAAAAGTTTACCTAACACACCCGAACAGTTAAAATCAATTCTTGAAGATATTATTTCTGTTGAAACAGGAAATGAATTTATAACTTTTGAAATTACAAGTGTTTTACCGATTTCAGTTGCTAAAAAGTATGCGGGAATCAGCGCCTCACTTGTTGCGCACATTAAAAACACAAGAACTCCGTTTAGCATAGATTTCGGAGTAGGTGATGTAATTGTTCCAAAACAGGAAAAACGAAAAATTCCAACGCAATTAAATGATTTTTCAGCCCCGATGATAAATACATATTCTTTGGAAACAACGATTGCAGAAAAAATAGATGCTATTCTGAGCCTTATGGAATTCTCAAGCAGAATGAAAGACTATTATGATATTTATTACTTGGCAAACAAGTTTGATTTTGACGGAAAAATACTTGCTGGTGCTTTGAAAAGAACTTTTGCGAATCGTGAACATAATTTTACGGTTGAGCAGTTTGAGCAAGTTATGTCCTTTGATACCGATGATTTAATGCAAAGAAAATGGAAAGCGTTCATAAGGAAAATTGATGCCAAAACAGATGATTTTTCTAAAGTTATAAATACTATAAATAACTTTTTGAGATTGCCGATTGAAACGGCATTGACTGATACGGATTTTCTGATGCAATGGAAAGCGTCATCTAATACATGGCAATAATTGTTGATATTTGAGAGGACTTTGGTACTTAAATCAAAGTCTTCTTTTTAGTGCAAATTATTTGAAAGTGTGTTATAATAAACCTTACAAAACAAAAACGGAGGATATAATGGATTATTCACAGATTCTTTCACAGCAGTTTAACATTAAAGAGGAGTATGCTAAGAACATCATCACATTGCTTGATGACGGCAACACTATTCCTTTTATTGCACGATACAGAAAGGAAATGCACGGTTCAATGGATGACCAGTTGATTCGTGAATTTGCCGAAAAGCTTGAATATTTAAGAGGACTTGATAAGCGCAGAGATGAAATCCGTTCACTTATTGACGCACAGGAAAAGCTTACGGATGAAATCAACCTTGCACTCGACAAGGCTACAACACTCAGCGAACTTGAGGATATTTACCGCCCGTACCGTCCAAAGAGAAAGACAAGGGCGTCAATTGCAAAGGAAAAGGGACTTGAACCGCTTGCTAACGATATTTTAAAGCAGGAGAAAGGTTTTGATCCGTCAAAGTCAGCAGTCGATTATATTGACGAAGAAAAGGGAGTTTCATCCGTTGAAGATGCAATTCAGGGCGCAATGGATATAATTGCAGAACTTGTGTCGGATAATGCGGAAATCCGCAAGAGAATCAGAAACCTTACAAATGCAAACGGTGTGCTTGTGTCTGTTGCAACAGATGAAGAAAAGGACAGCGTTTACAAAAATTATTATGACTACAAAGAGCCTGTAAAGAAGATTGCAGGTCACAGAGTTCTTGCGGTAAATCGTGGCGAAAAAGAGGGATTTCTCAAAGTCAGCGTTGAAACCGACAGCGAAAAGCCGCTTAATTCAATTTTCAGGGCAATGATTACAGACAAAAATCAGCTTTGCTCTGACATTATCCGTGAGGCTTGCACAGACGCTTATCAGCGACTTATCTATCCGTCAATTGAGCGTGAAGTCAGAAATGATCTTACGGATGTTGCCGCTGAAAATGCTATGAAGGTTTTTGCCGTAAATCTCAAGCAGTTGCTTATGCAGCCGCCTGTAAAGGGCAAAACCGTGCTTGCACTCGATCCCGGATACCGTACAGGCTGTAAGACTGCCGTTGTTGACAACACAGGCAAGGTGCTTGATACAACCGTAATTTATCCGACACATTCAGACAAGAAAATTCAGGAGTCAAAGCAGACCTTGCTCCGCCTTATCAAAAAGCACCATGTTGATATTATTTCAATCGGCAACGGCACTGCCAGTAAGGAAACCGAGATGTTCACAGCTGAAACAATCAAAGAGGCTGACCACCCCGTTTATTATATGGTAGTCAGCGAAGCAGGCGCATCGGTTTATTCGGCATCAAAGCTTGCCGCAACAGAACTTCCCGACCTTGACCTCACACTCAGAAGTGCCGTGTCAATCGCAAGACGACTTCAGGATCCGCTTGCAGAGCTTGTTAAGATTGAGCCTAAGGCAATCGGTGTCGGTCAGTATCAGCACGATATGCCGCAGAAAAAGCTCGGCGAAACACTTGACGGTGTTGTAGAGGACTGCGTAAACTCGGTTGGTGCAGACCTTAACACGGCATCACCTGCACTTTTGTCGAGAGTGTCGGGACTTAATGCAACCGTTTGCAAAAATATTGTTGCTTACCGTGAAGAAAACGGTGCGTTCTCATCAAGAGCAGAACTCAAGAAAGTTCCGAAACTCGGTCCTAAAGCGTTTGAGCAATGTGCAGGATTTTTGCGTGTTCCTGAAAGCAGAAATCCGCTTGATAACACAGGCGTTCATCCCGAAAGCTACAAGAGCGCAAAAGAGCTTTTAGGACTTCTTGAATATTCTGATAAAGAAATAAAATCGGGCAATTTCTCCGATATTCAGCAGAGAGTAAAAACAAAGGGAACAAAGTCGCTTGCCGATGTTCTCGGAATCGGACTTCCAACTCTTGACGATATTGTTAAGGAACTCTCAAAACCGGGCAGAGATCCCCGTGATGAACTTCCTGCACCGATGCTCAGAAGTGACATTCTCGACATCAAGGATTTGAAAGAGGGAATGGAACTTAAAGGCACGGTCAGAAATGTAATCGACTTCGGCGCATTTGTCGACATCGGTGTTCATCAAGACGGACTCGTTCACATTTCGCAGATTTGCGACAAGTACATCAAGCACCCGGGTGAGGTTCTCAAAGTCGGCGATGTTGTAAATGTAAAGGTTCTCTCGGTTGATCCCGAAAAGAACAGAATTTCTCTCACAATGAGATTTTAATGCGAATAAAGCAAAAAGATAGTCATATTGTTCCGCAAATCGTCTTTGCATTATTCCGCAAGCGTTGATATTGTTCCGTAAAAGTGGTATAATAAGCAAAAATTGGGTGCTTATTGTACCGCTTTGTTTTTTACAGGGGGTGTGACTTATGTCTATGACAGTAAAACAGGCTTCTGAAAAATGGGGCATTTCCGAACGCAGAATAAGAACGCTTTGTTCCGAGGGCAAAATATCGGGAGCATATCAAGAGAAAAGAATGTGGCATATTCCGATTGATGCCGTGAAACCTGTTGACGGCAGATACAAGTCGCAGGAAAGTATTCTTTCGCAGATTGACCGTAAAAAAGCCGAACTTGACAAATGCAGACCATTGACTGAGGGTGAAGTTGAAAGGCTTAACGAAGAATTTATTGTTGAATACACATACAATTCAAATGCTATTGAGGGTAACACGCTGACTTTGCGTGAAACCGACTTGGTTTTAAGAGGACTTACAATTGCACAAAAACCGTTAAAAGACCATATGGAGGCTGTCGGTCATAAAGAGGCTTTTGACTATATATCAGAGCTTGTAAAAGAAAAAGTTCCGATAAGTGAAAGCATAATAAAGCAAATTCATTTTTTGGTGCTTGCCGATAAAAGAGATGACCGAGGAGTTTATCGCAGAGTTCCCGTGCGAATTATGGGAGCACAGCACGAACCCGTTCAGCCGTATCTTATTGAGCCGAAAATGGAACAGCTGTTGATTGATTTTGCAGAAAGCAAGGAGCATATAATTACTAAACTTGCCCGTTTCCACATTGAATTTGAGGGAATTCATCCCTTTATTGACGGAAACGGCAGAACAGGCAGATTGCTTGTGAATCTTGAATTGATGAAAGCAGGCTATCCGCCGATTGATATTAAGTTTGCCGACAGAATTGCTTATTATAATGCTTTTGACGAATATTATGTAAAGCATAATCTGTCTGCAATGGAAAATCTTTTTGCAGGGTATGTCAACGAAAGATTGGATACCTATTTGAAGATGTTGAAAAACTGATAGGAGAAAAATATGTGCTTTATATGTGACAGGATTGAAATGATAAAGAACGGTTCAAATCCGTATTTTGTGAAAGAACTTGACACAGGTTATGTTGTTATAGGCGACAATCAGCATTTTTACGGATACACGCTGTTCCTTTATAAAAACCACAGCAAGACGGAGTTGTTTCAGTTGGAAATTCCCGAACGCAGTAAGTTTTTAGAAGAAATGTCAGTTGTTGCAGAGGCAGTTTCAAAGGCTTTCGGTGCGGAAAAGATGAATTACGAACTGCTTGGAAATGGAGAAGCACATTTGCATTGGCACTTGTTTCCGAGAAGAAAAGGCGATATCGAAAACTACGGCAACAACGGTGCAGGTCCTGTTTGGTGGTATCCTATGGAGAAAATGTACAGCGACAGTAATAAGCCGTCCGACAAAGAACTTTCAAAAATGAAAAATCTGCTTTTGAATGAACTTGAAAAACTTATATGAATGGGAGATGTGAAAATTGTTAAAATACGGAGCTTTTGCTAAGGCGGTTGAGATGATGTGTTTCAAACCTGCTTTGAACAGACTTAAAGAATTGCGTCCTGAAATGGATATGAAGATTTACAAGAAAAAAGTCAAGAATGAGTTCAAGGCAATGCTATGCAGAACTCCCGATATCGGCGGAAGTTCGCTTGAGGCAAACCTGTACATTGCGGCTTTTGTATTTTCTTTACATAAGGCAGAACCCGAAAAAATCACTCCCGCAATTGTTGATGAAATGGTAACTGCCGTGTTTGATTCTCCATTTATGGTTAAGGCTCATAAGAATAAAAAATGCACCCTGTTTACAGACAAGGTGCAGAACAAAAAGGTTCGGGAAAGCATAGCAAGTCAGAATTCAAAATATGAACTTGACTGGAAATTTGAGTACAAAAAGGGTATTGACGAATTTTACAATACCTATACCGAGTGCGGAATCTGCAAACTCGGCAAGCGTGAAAATTGTTTTGAATTTGTCCCGTGTCTTTGCAATATGGACGAGCGAAATTACAGAAATGACGGCGGACAACTTCACCGCACAAAAACACTTGCAAACGGTGACGAGTGTTGCAACTTTCATGTAACTAAGATTAAATCCGATAATGTGTGAGGTTTTAATATGACTGAAATTGAAAAACTTGAGGCAGGGCTTGAATACTGCTATGATGATGCAGAGGTTGCGGAGAGAAAAGAAAACGCAATTCTGCAATGCAAAATATACAATGCAATTGACGATGATGATTACGAGGCACAGTACAAGCAGTTGAAAAATATGCTTGGAGGTGTTGGCAAAGATGTGTGGATTGCCAAAACATTTAATTGTGATAACGGCAAGAAAATTTTCATAGGAAACAATTTTACGGGAAATTACAATCTTACAATTCTCGATATCCGTGAAGTTTACATTGGCGACAATGTTATGATAGGACCGAACACATTGATTACAACTGTCGGACATCCGCTTTCACCTATGGGAAGACGGAAACATATGGGTATTGCAAAACCTGTTCGCATAGGTAATGATGTATGGCTCGGAGGAAATGTTACAATTCTTCCGGGTGTGACAATAGGCAATAATGTTGTGGTTGGAGCAGGAGCGGTTGTTACAAAAGATGTTCCGGACAATTGCGTAGTGGCAGGAGTTCCTGCTAAGAAAATCAAAGACATAGTTGATGATACTGTTTGACAAGCAAAAAGGCTGACGAGAAATAATCGTCAGCCTTTTTGTGTGATATTCTGTAATTATTCAGCCTTGTCCCGCATATGCTTTTCAAGGTGGTTTTTTAATGCCATAAATGTTTCATCGCTGATGATGTGTTCCATTTTGCAGGCATCTGCAGCGGCAGTTTCGGGATTAACTCCGAGTGAAACAAAGAGTTTTGAAAGAACGGTGTGTCTTTCATATGTTCTTTCGGCAACCTCTTTGCCCAAGTCGGTGAGAATGAGCGAACCGTCAGTGCCAACTTTAAGGTAGCCGCCCTCTTTAAGAAGACCCACGGCACGGCTTACGCTCGGCTTTGAATAACCCATTTCTTCGCAAACATCAATTGATCTTATATAGTTGCTCTTTTTTGAAAGAACATATATTGTTTCAAGGTACATTTCACCTGATTCTTTTAATTGCATATTCTGCACTCCTTTACAGTTCTTTATCATATCATAATATGAACAAAAAATCAACAAAATTAATTATGTTTTCAATAATGGTGAAAAATCGTTTTACCGAAATCAACAAAACAAATATCCGAAACACAGATGTCGAATATTCAAAATGCCAAAAATTAAAATTTGTCAAAAAATTTTTGTAAGTCTATTGACATAATTCGAGTTTTATAGTACCATATAATCGGTTAGCGAGAGCTAACCTTTAATTAACAATTTTTGTTAGTATTTGCTAACTTAAAGGAGATTGATTTTTATGATGCCTTTGGTATTTGCTAACACAGGTGACACCAATATTATTAAGAAAGTCGGAGGTTCTCCCGAGGTTAAAAAGCACCTTGAAAATCTCGGTTTTGTTGCCGGCGGAGAAGTTACCGTTATTTCGTCACTTGGCGGAAATGTTATTGTTAATGTAAAAGAAACACGAGTTGCAATCAGCGAGGAAATGGCTCGCAAGATTATGATTTGATTCTATGTAACAAACACACGGCGGAGTTGTTCCGAGAGGTGTTTTTATACGGCTTTATGCTGAAATTAAGATGGAGGAAACTGTTATGAAAACTTTAAAACAGGCAAAAGTAGGCGAAACCGTAAAGGTTGTTAAGCTTCACGGTGAAGGCGCTATCAAACGCAGAATTATGGACATGGGCATCACAAAGGGTGTTGAAATCTACATCAGAAAAGTTGCTCCGCTCGGAGATCCGATTGAAGTTACTGTAAGAAATTATGAACTTTCACTCAGAAAAGCTGACTGATATATGGAAATTAAAATTGCTCTTGCAGGTAACCCTAACTGCGGTAAGACAACTTTGTTTAACGCACTCACGGGTTCTAACCAGTTTGTCGGTAACTGGCCCGGCGTAACTGTTGAGAAAAAAGAGGGTAAGCTCAAAAAACACAAAGATGTTACAATCATGGACTTGCCCGGTATCTATTCACTTTCACCTTATACTCTTGAGGAGGTTGTTGCCCGTAACTATCTTGTTGGCGAACGCCCTGATGCGATTCTCAACATCATTGACGGTACTAACCTTGAAAGAAACCTTTACCTCACAACACAGCTTACAGAACTCGGTATCCCTGTTGTTGTAGCAATCAATATGATTGACCTCGTTAAGAAGAACGGTGACTCAATCAACATTGATGAGCTTTCAAGACAGCTTGGTTGCAAGGTTATGGAAATTTCGGCTCTTAAAGGCACAGGTATTATGGAGGCTGCCGAGGCAGCAATCAAAGCCGCTGAGTCAACAAAAACAATTCCTATGCACAGCTTTAACGGTGTTGTTGAACACGCAATCGCTCACATTGAGGAGGCGGCTGTTCACAATATGCCTGAGGAACAGCAGCGTTGGTACGCTATCAAAATTTTTGAGCGTGACGACAAGGTTCTTGCAAAGCTTGACATTCCTCAGAATGTTATTGACCACATTGAAAAAGATATTCAGGCTGCCGAAAAAGAACTTGACGATGACGCAGAGAGTATCATCACTAACGAGAGATACATCTACATTGCATCAATCATCAAAAGCT
>CACXYD010000074.1 GCA_902771755.1 uncultured Ruminococcus sp.
GACAACACAGGTCAGCCGATTGATGTTATTGCAAAAGATACCAATCGTGATAACTTCATGACTGCACAGCAGGCACTTGAGTATGGTTTGATTGATAAGGTTATCGAAAAAAGATAAAGGTGAGGTAAGCTGATGGCTAACAAAAATAACGAAGATATTTATTGCTCATTCTGCGGAAAACCGCAGGAGATGGCAGGCAGACTTATTGCTGGCAACGGTGTTTACATTTGTGACCAGTGTGTTGAGCTCTGCATGAATATCCTTCGCGAATCAGGTGAGCTTGAACATGAAAACGAAAATAAACTTTCAAAACCGGGTGAACCTCAGACTCCCGAACTGTCCGTTGAAGAACTTTTAAAGCCAAAGGAAATCAAGGCTATTCTTGACGAGTATGTAATCGGACAGGATCATGCAAAAGTTACCCTGAGCGTTGCTGTTTACAATCACTATAAGCGTGCTTTTTCAAATGATGACAGCGTAGATTTTGCTAAGAGCAATGTATTACTTCTCGGACCTACCGGTGTCGGTAAAACATTGCTTGCTCAGACACTTGCAAAGGCTCTTGATGTACCTTTTGCAATTGCTGACGCAACTACGCTGACTGAAGCAGGTTATGTTGGTGAGGATGTTGAGAATATTCTCTTAAAACTCATTCAGGCCGCTGATTTTGATATTGAAAAGGCAGAGCACGGCATAATTTACATTGATGAAATTGATAAAATTGCGAGAAAATCCGAGAACCCCTCAATTACACGAGATGTAAGCGGTGAGGGTGTTCAGCAGGCTTTGCTTAAAATTGTTGAAGGAACTGTGTCAAATGTTCCTCCGCAGGGCGGCAGAAAACATCCGCAACAGGAATATCTTCAGATTAATACTAAGAATATTCTCTTTATCTGCGGCGGTGCTTTTGACGGCCTTGAAAAGATAGTTGAAAAGCGCAAGGGTTCTTCTGTTATCGGTTTTGAGTCCCTCGTTCAGTCAAAGCAGGAACTTGATTCCACTGACTGGATGAAAGATGTTACCGCACATGACCTTGTAAAGTACGGCATTATCCCTGAACTTATCGGTCGTTTGCCTGTTATTACTGCATTGAGCGGACTTGATACAGATGCACTCGTAAAGATTCTTACTGTTCCAAAGAACTCTATTGTTCAGCAGTACAAGAAACTTTTTGAACTTGACGGTGTTGAACTTCTCTTTGAAGAAGAAGCACTCAGGGCTATTGCACAGCAGGCACAGGATCAGCATACAGGCGCAAGAGGACTTCGTGGAATCATGGAAGGTATTCTTACCGACCTTATGTTTGAGGCTCCGTCTGATCCTACTATTGATAAAATCATTATCACAGAGGATGTTATCAAAAACGGTGCGGCTCCGCAAATTACTCGCAAAAAGGAATTGTCTCCGACAACTTCCGTAAAATTAACTCAAAAAGATGCAAAGAAGCGTCAGAAGCGCAGCACAGCGTCTTGATATTCTGAATTAAAGCTGTATTGCAATTACAATACAGCTTTTTGCTTTTATGAAAGGAATTTAAATGGATTTTGATATGCAAAAAAATCTGACTCTCCCTGTTCTTCCGTTGCGAGGGTTGGTAGTTTTTCCAAAATCACTTATTCATTTTGATGTTGGACGAAAAAAGAGTATTACGGCTATAAACAAGGCTATGAAAGCCGATCAGCTTGTTTTTCTTACTTCTCAGAAAGATGCAACAATAAACGAACCTGATATATTTGATGTTTATAATACGGGTGTAATTGCTAAGGTTGTTCAGGTATTGAAACAGCCTGAAAATACTACAAGAATTGTAATTGAAGGTCAATGCAGAGCTACAATTATAAACCCTGTCTTTGACGAAAAGTGTCTTGTTGCGGAAGTTAAGCCGTATGAGGAAGAAACCGAATATCTTACAGCAAGAGATTCCGCCCTTATGCGAACCGTAAAAAATGAATTTGACAAGTATCTTGAAATTTCTCCGAAGATGCCGTCGGATATTATTTTTAAGGTTGCACTTTGCAAAAGGCCGGGTGAACTTGCTGACTTTATAACAGCCAATCTCATTCTTGATTACAGAGTAAAACAGTCAATTCTTGAAACTTTTCCTGAATCCGAAAGACTTGAGTCTGTTCTTGATGTGCTTGTAAATGAAAATTTTGTTCTTAAACTTGAGGATGAAATATCGCAGAAAGCGAAAATGAGAATTGACGAAAACCAGCGTGACTACTTCTTGCGTGAACAAAAAAGAGCAATAGAGGAAGAACTTGGCGAAGATGACTCACCGACTGATGATGCTGAAAACTATGCCGATAAGATTGACAAGCTTAACCTTGACGAAAAGTCTGCCGATATCCTTTACAAAGAGTGTAAAAAACTCAGTAAAATGCCTTACGGCAGTCAGGAAGCGGCTGTAATTCGTACATATCTTGATACAGTTCTTGATTTGCCGTGGAATGAGTCATCCAAAGATAAAATTGTTATACCTAAAGTTCAAAAGGCTCTTGATAAAACACATTACGGTCTTGATAAGGTCAAAAAGAGAATTATCGAACAGCTTGCCGTTCGTGTATTAAGCGAAAAGCAAAAAGGTCAGATTATCTGTCTTGCAGGACCTCCCGGAGTTGGTAAAACTTCAATTGCTCAGTCAATTGCGAAGGCGATCGGCAGAAAGAGCGAAAGAATCGCTCTTGGCGGTGTTCGTGATGAGGCTGAAATCAGAGGCCACAGAAAGACTTATATCGGCTCAATGCCAGGTAGAATTATCAACGCATTGCAACACGCAGGTACTAACAATCCCGTTCTTATTCTTGACGAAATAGACAAGCTTGCCGCTGATTATAAGGGTGATCCCACATCTGCATTGCTTGAAGTTCTTGATATCGAACAGAATAACAAGTTTGTTGATCACTACATTGAACTTCCGTTTGATTTGTCAAATGTAATGTTTATTACAACTGCAAATGATATTGCGACCATTCCTGCACCGCTCCGTGACAGAATGGAAATTATTGAAATCAGCAGTTATACAAGAGAAGAAAAGTTCCATATTGCGAAAAAGCACCTCGTTCCGAAACAGCTTGAAGAGTGCGGATTTACATCAAAGGAACTCAAATTCACTCAAAAAGCTATATATGCTCTCATAGATTTCTATACGAGAGAAGCCGGTGTGAGAACTCTTGAAAGACTTATTGCTTCCGTTATGAGAAAGTGTGCCGTTGAAAAGCTTACAGAGGGTACAGAAGTATTCAAGATTGACGAAAAAGAGATAGAAAGACTTTTAGGACATAAAAAGTTTATTCCCGATTCGCTTGCAAAAACGGATGAAATCGGAATTGTAAACGGTCTTGCATGGACTTCTGTCGGCGGTGAAATCTTACCTATTGAAGTTGCCGTTATGGAGGGAACAGGCAAGATTGAACTTACGGGTTCCCTTGGCGATGTTATGCAGGAGTCTGCTAAAGCGGCAATTACCTGCATAAGAAGTCATGCGTCGGTTCTCGGAATTGATTCTGATTTCTATAAGAACAAGGATATTCATATTCATGCTCCCGAGGGCGCTGTTCCTAAGGATGGACCTTCTGCAGGCATTACAATGGCTACTGCAATATACTCGGCTTTGACTTTAAAGCTGGTAAGACACGATGTAGCTATGACAGGTGAAATTACCCTGAGAGGCAATGTTCTTCCGATAGTCGGCCTTAAAGAAAAAAGTATGGCTGCTTTTAAAAACGGAATTACAACTGTAATTATTCCAAAGGATAACGAACCTGACCTTGAAGATGTTGATAAGGCAGTTCTTGAAAAAGTTAAGTTTATTCCTGTTCAGAATTTTTCAGAGGTAGTTGCACTTGCGGTGAATAATACCGTGAGAATTACCGATAACCAGTGGAACGGTATTGATATGACAGCAGTTCGTTCCGCATCAAAAACTGCAAATGTAGTAAAACAGTGAGGGAGGGGATTTTATGAATTTTAATGAAGTTGCTTTTGAATTTGCGGCAGGTCGTGTTGATCAGTTGCCTGAATCAGATATGCCTGAGATTGTATTTTCAGGTCATTCAAATGTAGGAAAATCCTCTCTTATCAATAAACTTGTTCAGAGAAAAGCTCTTGCGAGAGTTAGCGCTCAGCCCGGTAAAACAGCAACTATCAATTTCTACAAGCTTAAAGAATTTCGTATGGTTGACTTACCAGGTTACGGCTATGCAAAGGTTTCAAAAGCTGAAAAAGACAGATGGGCAAAGCTTGTTGAAGGTTATTTTGCTCAGGACAGACAGCGTCCGCTCGTTATTCAGATTCTTGACTTGCGTCATCCCCCGACTGATGATGACTTGCATATGATAGACTTTCTTTACAGAGGCGGATTTAACTTTGCCGCAGTTCTTACAAAGAGCGATAAGCTCAAAAAGACTGCATTTGAAAAGCAGATTGAGTATTATAAGGATATTTTCAGTACAATTGAACATGTTCCGCTGATACCATTTTCTGCACAGACAGGATTCGGAAATGATGAAATAAGGAAACTTATTGAAACTTCTATAGCAAATTTTAAAAATACGGAGGTATGAGTAAAATGTTCGTTAGCGAATGTCTTAATGTGAACAATGAGGGACATCTTACAATCGGCGGTTGCGATACACTCGAACTCGCCAAAGAATTTGGTACACCTTTATATGTTCTTGACGAAACAACAATCAGAAATGTGTGCAAGGCTTATGTAAAGTCCTTTGAAAAGTATTACCACGGTAACGGTATGCCGTTGTATGCAAGTAAGGCTCTTTCTTGCAAAGAACTTTGCAGAATTGCAAAGGAAGAGGGACTTGGTCTTGATGTAGTATCAGGCGGTGAAATTTACACAGCTGTACAGGCAGGTTTCCCGATGGAAAAAGTTCACTTCCACGGCAACAATAAAACTGCAGATGAAATCAGATTTGCACTTGAATCTAATGTAGGTAAGTTCGTTGTTGATAACCTTTATGAACTTGAACTTCTCAATGAGATTTGCGGTGAAATGGGCAAGAAGGCTAACATTTCTTTCAGAATCAAGCCCGGTGTAGACGCTCACACTCATAACTTTATCAGAACAGGTCAGATTGACTCAAAGTTTGGTTTTGCTCTTGAAACAGGCGAAGCTTTTGAGGCAGTTAAAAAGGCACAGACATATGATAATGTAAATCTTACAGAACTTCATTGCCACATCGGTTCACAGATTTTTGATATTGATCCGTTTGTTACTGCTGCTGAAATCATGCTTGACTTTATGGGTAAGATTCACGATGAACTCGGAATCGTTATTTCAGAGCTTAACCTCGGCGGTGGCTTTGGTATTATGTACACTAAGGATGACGAGCCTGTTCCTTACGAAAACTATATGGAGAAGGTTTCAGAGGCTGTTAAGGCTAAAGCTAAAGAACACGGACTCCCTGTTCCGTATATCTTCATTGAGCCGGGCCGTTCAATTGTCGGCGAGGCAGGTATCACACTTTACAAAGTCGGCGGCAAGAAGGAAATTCCTAATGTAAGAACATATGTATCCGTTGACGGCGGTATGACTGATAACATCAGATATGCACTTTATCAGTCTGCTTATACTGTAGTAAATGCAGGCAAGGCTGACAAAGAACCCGATGAAATCGTAACAGTAGCAGGTAAGTGTTGTGAGAGTGGTGACCTTGTTCAGGAACACACAAAGGTTGCTAAGGTTGAAGTAGGCGACACACTTGCTGTTCTTTCAACAGGTGCTTACAACTATTCAATGGCATCAAATTACAACAGAATTCCTCGCCCTGCAATTGTAATGGTTAAGGACGGCAAGGCAAGAGTTGTTGTTAAGCGTGAAAGCTACGAAGATATTGTAAAGAACGATATCTGATAATTGAATTATAATTATTGTGCAACACCGAACCGTTTAGTTGTGTTCGGTGTTGTGTTGCGTAAAGGTTAGCGCATAGAATCGGAGTTGAGTATTGGTGTTTAGGATAGGAAGTTTTTTTAAGGAACTTGAGCCGACACGACAAATGTCTGAGGCATTTAGAAATTGCATATTTCTTGCGTTATCAGGCGGATTTCAGGATGCATATACATATTTTACCCGTGACGGAGTATTTGCAAATGCGCAGACAGGTAATGTTGTACTTATGAGTACAAATTTTATGACAGGAAAGTGGGAAGAGGGGCTTAAATATCTTTTTCCTATTCTTGCATTTGCGTTAGGTGTTCTTGTTGCCGATTTGATACAGAAAAAATTCAAGTATCCCAAAAAGATACATTGGCGCCAGGGGATACTCTTGTTTGAAATTCTCATATTATTTGCGGTTGGTTTTATGCCAAATAGCATGAATACCGTTGCAGCAGTAATTGTATCGTTTTCCTGTGCAATGCAGGTTCAGACTTTCAGAAAAGTCAGAGGATATTCCTACGCAAGTACAATGTGTATCGGTAATTTAAGAAGCGGTACAGCCGCTTTATCGGGATTTGTTCACGAAAGAAAGCCTGAACAGCTCAGACAGGCTATGTATTATTTCGGTATTATATTTTTCTTTGCAGTAGGAGCAGGTTTGGGCGGAAATCTTTCCTTATCATTTGGAATGCATATAATATGGGTTTCATGTGGATTGCTCCTTGTAAGTTTTTTGATGATGTTTAAAGAAAAAATTCAATAAGTCGGCTATTTTTATATAACAGTAAAGCGGTCGTCAATTGCTCGGATTTGAGCATTGACGACTGCTTTATTTATTTTACAAACTTTTCTATTCCGAGAATATAATCGCTTGAAACTTTGTAAAGACAACAAAGTGTTATAAGATGTCGAATAGGCAGTTCTCGTTTTCCGCTTTCATATTTGCTGTATTGTTCCTGTCTTGTGTGAAGTATGAATGCGATTTGCTCCTGTGTGTATCCGTTTTTAATTCTTATTTCTTTTAATCTTTTGCAGTAGTCCATAAAAAGCCGCCTTTAAAAATATTACAAATAGTATTATTAATGTGATTTTATCATAAAATATGTCCATTTGCAACTAAAAATAAATTCTTAAATCAAATTTGAATTATACAAAATATTGTGTTGCGAATTGATTTTATGGATTCATGACTTCATTTTCATTAAATTCAGGGCGGAAAATACATGAAAATGCAGCTCAACTTGGGAGATTTGTAAAATAAATTGCAGAAAAGGAATAAAATCGGCTGTTTTTTCAATATTTTTAAAAAAATTTGCAAGAATCTCACAAAAGATATTGCAAAATCGTTAAAAGTATAGTATTATTAGTATGTTGATTGTAGTGCTTTACTGTGCTACAGCATAACCGGAGTTTATTCCGTATGATTTATGCGAATTTTATTAAGGAGGACTTACTTATGTCATATGTAAGTGAACAGCTTGAAAAGCTGAAAGCAAAAAATGCAAATGAGCCTGAATTCATCCAGGCTGCTACCGAAGTTCTTACTTCACTTGAGCCCGTTTTCGAGCAGAATCCAAAGTATGAAGAGAATGGTATTCTCGAAAGAATCACAGAGCCTGAAAGAGTTATTATGTTCAGAGTACCTTGGGTTGATGACAACGGCAAGGTTCAGGTTAACCGTGGTTTCCGTGTTCAGTTCAACAGCGCTATCGGACCTTACAAGGGTGGTTTAAGACTTCATCCGTCAGTAAACCTCGGCGTTATTAAGTTCCTCGGTTTCGAGCAGATTTTCAAGAACTCACTTACAGGTCTTCCAATCGGCGGCGGTAAGGGTGGCTCTGACTTTGATCCTAAGGGCAAGAGCGACAGAGAGGTTATGGCATTCTGCCAGAGCTTTATGACAGAACTTTGCAAGCACATTGGTGCTGACACAGACGTTCCTGCCGGTGATATCGGTACAGGCGCTCGTGAGATCGGTTATATGTTCGGTCAGTACAAGAGAATCAGAAATGTATATGAAGGTGTTCTTACAGGTAAGGGCCTCAACTGGGGCGGTTCACTCGCAAGAACAGAGGCTACAGGTTATGGTCTTCTTTATCTTACAGAGGCTATGCTCAAAGATAACGGTAAGGACATCAAGGGTGCTACTGTTTGTG
>CACXYD010000075.1 GCA_902771755.1 uncultured Ruminococcus sp.
CAGCGTCACAGGCGGCTAAAGGCAACTATTCGTCATTCAACAACAACAGCGGTTTTTACAACAGCGATTTTTACAGCGGATATTCTTACTACAACTTCTATCCCTTCCAGCTCGGCTTTGTTTTTATCAGCGAAATTTTTTACAGAATTTTCGGCACAGACAGTACAATGCCGATTCAGGTATTCAATGTAATGTGTACAGCCGCTGCTTATGTTGGTATTGCAAACATTACAAGACTTCTTTTCAAAAAGCGTTCGGTTGAATTTATTACAATTCTTCTGCTTGCCGGCTGTTTTCAGCCCGTACTTTTCTGCACATTTGTTTACGGCAACATCATCGGCATGTGTTTTGCAATCTGGGCATCATACTTCCTCATCAAGTATTTTCAGACAAACAAATACCTGCTTCTCATCCCCTGTGCCGTGCTTCTCGTTATTTCAACGCTTGCAAAGTACAACAACCTGATTTATCTTGTTGCATTTGTTATTATGCTGATTGTTCACACAATCAAAGCTAAAAAGTGGCAGAGCATTGCGTTTGCACTTGCAATTTGCATTGCCGTTGTCGGAGCAAGCAACCTCGTTATTATGAGTTACGAGAACCGTTCGGGAGTTAAGCTTTCAAGCGGTGTTTCACAGGCTATGTACCTTGACATGGGCATTAACGATTCGTATATGGCTCCCGGTTGGTACAACGGAATTGCCCTCAGCGATTATAAAAACGCAGGCCTTGATGCAAAAGCCGCTAATGCTCAGGCTTGGAGCAATATCAAGTCAAGAATGAATTATTTTGGCAAGAATACAAACTACATGATTGACTTCTTCTCAAAGAAGATTATCAGTCAATGGAACGAGCCGACATACGAAAGCATATGGGTAAGCAAGGTTAAATCACATACAAACGAACTTAACTGGATTGGCAACGGAATGTATGACGGCAGTATCGGACAGTTCTTTGAACTGTACTTCAACTTCTATATGCAGATTCTTTTCATTGCTTTTGCGGCAGGAATTTACTTCTTGTTCCTTAACAGAAAGACAAATATTGAAACCGTACTTCTCCCTCTTGTTATTTTGGGAGCGTTCGGATACCACCTCTTATTTGAAGGCAAGTCACAGTATGTGCTGACTTACATAATTCTTATGATTCCTACTGCATCATTTGCATTTGAATGTATTCTCAACGGCAAATATACAAAAATCAAAGAATTTGTCGGAAAACTTAAAGAAATTCCCGACAGTAGCGAAAGCGAAAATGCCTGATAAACCGATTAAAGCGGACAGTTAATTCTGTCCGCTTTTTCTTTACTCTTTTTTGACAAACGCAATACCCGTACTGCCCTCTCCAATGTGACTGCCGACAACAGAACCCACGCTGACAATACTGCCCTCATCAAACGGAATTCCTTTTGATATTATCAGCTTTGAAAAATACAATGCCAGATTTTTTGTGTTCGTGTGCATTATATAGAGCGGATAATTTTGGTCTATGCCGAACTTTTTCAGCGACATCAGCATGTGATTCATGCCGTGGCGCATTCCGATTGTTTTCGCCTCAAAGGCTACACTGCCCGATTCTGTAATGCTTATAACGGGTTTTATTCTTCCTGTAGAACCGAGTAATACAGCGGCATTTGTATGTCTGCCACCCCCATAGAGGTACTTCATATCGTCAATGCAAGCATACACTATAATTCTTTTTCTGAATTTTAAAAGATGCTCGGCAATTTCTTTTGCAGTAAATCCGTTGTCACGCAAGCGAAGTGCCTCTTTTACAAGAAGTTTCTGCCCTGCTGAGGCGGATTTACTGTCTATAAAATAACATTCCTTGTAACCGAGCAAATCTCTTGCAAGAACCGCACTCTGATATGAACCGCTCAATGCCGAAGAAACTGTTATTACAACAACCGATTCGCCGTTATCTCTCGCCTTTTTCAAGGCACATTCGTAGATATACGGTGAAGGCTGAGAGGTTTTAGGCAAATCTTTTGACAGCTTTGCAAGTCTGTAAAAGCGTTCCTTTGAATGTAAAAAATCGTCCTTATACTCTTTTCCGTCAATGTACACAGCTAACGGAATTGTGGAAATTCCGAGTTTTTCACTCTCTGAATGTTCAAAATCGGCGGCTGAATCGGTAATAATTCTAACCATTTAGGTATCACCTCAAAAATAATATCTTATGGTATTATTTTCGGATTTGCCTTTATTATGCAAAAATCCCGACAGACACGCTGTCGGGAAGTTGATTTACGTATTCAATTTCCAAAATTATTAATTCCGATACCGTCAAAACCCATTTCATCCAAAAGGGATTTGTACAACTTTACATCTTCATCCGTGTATGACATACGGTTTTTGATGCCCGATTTAAAATTGATATCTCTGTCTACAAAAAACCTTTTCCCCCACATATGACACCATGAAATCGGTAAAAGGAACGGTGCTTTTTTTACATACGGATACTTATACTGCATTTCGGATTTTGGCGGAAATATTGAGGATACAAGATATGAAAATTTTGATTTGTTATTCTCGGTAATCGTCTTGTGAGAATTTATCATCGTGCCGACATCTACCCTGCCGAGTGTACCGCTGAGCAGAATATATTCTTCGATATCATCAAATTTAAGTTCAGCTTGTGGCTTTGAAAACCAATTGAATGCAATTTCACGCACACGCTTTTCATACTTTGCAATACCGATTTTTTCAAGCATTGCATTGAGATAGTCATAATCAAGCTCAGATTGGTGATTTTTCAAGAAAACATAGCTGTCAAGCACCATTCTGATTCCCATTCCGCCGATTCTGAAATGATTTGAGTTATGAACAAGCATATAGATGTAAAAATCCTCATGGCTCATTTCATATGAATAACTGTAGTCGTCACGCTTTGTTGAACGGTCAAGCTGATCGACAAGCAACGGATATGATTCCTCATTTTCGTGAACAAGAGTTGCATGCATTTCAATGTTCATCATCGGCTTTTTTTCAAAATGATACTGGTTGTCATCTTCATTCAGAAAAGTGTATCCGTGTTCGGAAAAAACTTTTTTGACCGAATCAGCCTGTTTTCTGTCAAAAAGGATATCTACATCCGATACGGAACGGAAGTCGGGACGAGGGTATTCCCTTTTCATAAAATAGCCCTTTAACGGAATGTTCTTGATTTTATTTTCATCAAAAGCCTTGAGAATTTTCTCGGTTTCGTATGAAAGGTTTCCGTCAATCAGCATTTCGACCGACAAATCCTGCTTAAATTTTGCATATACTTCGGGTGAAACATACTTCCTGTCAAGTGACAAAACCGCATTGGCAACGAGCGATTCCAAACTGCAATACTTTGCAAGCGTTTTGATTGACTGCCACCTTATGCCCTCATAAGGCACAGGAGGTTCTGTACCGTTTACAGATGAAGAAACAAGCTCAATCAGATACTTAAATTCAGTTTTTTCAATATCACTCAGATGTTTCTTCATTATTGTTTCCTTTTTTCGGTTTAAATTTTGAAAATACATTTTTACTTCTTGATACAGTTGACGCTATAATCCGTCTTAACGGTTTTGAGTAGAACATAAATTCAAGGTACGCTCTGTACTTAATTGAGTCAACCGTGTAGGGCTTGCCTTTTCTGTAAAAAGCTGTTACTACTCCGATTATATTATCATCGGTAATACCTTTTTCAACGGCGAACTGATTGTCACCGCACATAGTATAACTGCCGTCACTTCCGAAATTCACGACACGATGCAGTACATATGAGCCGTCTTTTCGCTTGTATAAAGGCAAATCAAAAAGATGAAGTCTGCCCTTCGGTTTTGACAAAACCACCGTATCATCACCGTCACGGAGCATTGGGAGCATACTTGTTCCCCTTGGGTTGAATGTAACCGTTCCGCCTGCCTCAAGCTTTTCGGCAATAATCTGCATTACATCATCAAGATTTACTTCTTTATTCAAGGACATCAGCCTCTCTTAGCTTTTTGATGAATGCGTCAATATCGGCACTCGCCTTTTCTTCGCTCACTTCATATTCATCAAGCATTGCTTTGAGCAAATCAGCCTTTTCAGAACCGTTCTGGAGTTTTTCAAAAAGGAACGCACCTGTTTCATTGAGGTTGATAATTCCGTTGAAATCAAGCGTCAGCTTGTTTACGGGAACTACAACATATGAATCTGCAACTTTTCGCAGAACAAAATCTTCTTTTATCTTCATAAATTCACCTGTTTTCCGTGTGAAATTTTTCATTCGTACCTAAATTATAATATACCTTTCGACAAAAAGCAAGAAAAAGGATTTGGGCATAAAATAACCGCAGACCTTTTGAGTCTGCGGTTAAATTTATCTATAATTTTACAGCTTATGGGATTAGTACATTCCGCCCATGTCAGGTGCTGCGGGAGCTGCCGGAGCTGCAGGCTCTTTGATGTCTGTAACAAGTGATTCTGTTGTAAGAACCATTGCTGCAACAGAGCTTGCGTTCTGGAGAGCTGAACGAGTAACCTTTGTAGGATCAACAATACCTGCTGAAACCATATCTGTGTATTCCTCTGTAAGAGCGTTAAAGCCGTAGCCAACCTTGTTAGCCTTCTTAACATTCTCGCAGATTACGCTGCCTTCAAGACCAGCGTTAGCGGCAATCTGACGGAGCGGCTCTTCAAGTGCTTTAAGAACAATCTTGGCACCTGTCTTTGCGTCACCCTCGAGAGTGTCAACAAACTCTGCAACAGCCGGAATAGCGTTCATGCAAGCAATACCGCCGCCTGCTACGATACCTTCTTCAACAGCTGCCTTTGTAGCTGCAAGAGCATCCTCAATACGGAGTTTCTTTTCTTTCATTTCAACTTCTGTTGCTGCACCAACCTTGATAACTGCTACACCGCCGGCGAGTTTTGCAAGACGCTCCTGAAGTTTTTCACGGTCAAAGTCAGATGTTGTTGTTTCAATCTGCTGTCTGATCTGAGCAACTCTGCCCTTGATAGCTTCCTTGTCGCCTGAACCGTCAACGATGATTGTGTTTTCCTTTTCAACCTTAACCTGACGAGCAGTGCCGAGCTGATCAACTGTTGTATCCTTGAGTTCAAGACCGAGGTCAGATGTAATTACTGTACCGCCTGTAAGTGTTGCGATATCCTGGAGCATTTCTTTTCTTCTGTCACCAAAGCCCGGAGCCTTTACAGCAACACAAGTGAATGTACCTCTGAGTTTGTTAAGTACGAGAGTTGTAAGAGCCTCGCCCTCAACATCTTCAGCGATGATAAGGAGTTTCTTACCCATCTGAACAATCTGTTCAAGAAGCGGGAGAATTTCCTGTGTAGTAGAAATCTTCTTGTCTGTGATAAGGATAAGCGGATTGTCAAGCTCTGCAACCATCTTATCTGTATCTGTTACCATATAAGGAGCGATGTAACCTCTGTCGAACATCATACCTTCAACAACTTCGCTGTATGTTTCAGCTGTCTTTGACTCTTCAACTGTGATAACACCGTCTGTTGTAACCTTTTCCATAGCCTCGGCAATAAGCTTACCGATGAATTCATCCTGTGATGAAACTGTTGCAACTCTTGCGATATCGTCTGTACCTGATACCTGCTTGCTGTTCTTCTTTACAGCCTCAACTGCAACATTGATAGCGTCTGCAATACCCTTTTTGAGTACCATTGGATTAGCACCTGCAGTTACATTCTTCATACCCTCTCTGATAAGAGCCTGAGCAAGGAGTGTAGCTGTTGTTGTACCGTCACCTGCGATATCGTTAGTCTTGATAGAAACTTCCTTTACAAGCTGAGCGCCCATGTTTTCAAAAGGATCTTCAAGTTCAATTTCCTTAGCAATTGTTACACCGTCATTTGTGATGAGCGGAGCACCGAACTTTTTGTCAAGAACAACATTTCTGCCCTTAGGTCCGAGTGTGATTTTAACGGTATCAGCGAGCTGGTCGATACCTTTCATTAAAGCCTTTCTTGCCTCTTCGCCGTATGCGATTTGTTTAGCCATTGTAAATTACCTCCGTATATTTAATAGTTAATTATTCAAGAGTTGCGAGTATATCTGACTGGTTTACGATTGTGTATTCTTCACCGTCAATCTTTACCTGTGTGCCTGCATACTTGCTTGCGATAACCTTATCGCCAACGCTGACATACATCTTTACTTCCTTGCCGTCAACAACACCGCCGGGGCCAACTGCAACAACAGATGCGAACTGTGGCTTTTCCTGAGCAGCAGATGAAAGAATGATACCGCTCTTTGTTTTCTCCTCAGCTTCTTCAACTTTTAAAACGACTCTGTCGAGTAATGGTTTGATTGTCATAAATACAGCCTCCTGTAAAAATTTTAAATTACATTTTTAATTGGTTAGCACTCTTGTTCCCTGAGTGCTAATTATATTTTATACCATTTTCAAGAAATGTCAAGAGAAATTTGACTATTTTTGACCTTTATTTTGTGACAGTTTTCTGAAAATTTTTCAGACCTCTATTTTACCGAGCATTTTAAGATAATCAGTAACGATAACTATTTTAATATAGATAAAAAAAGACGGACTGCAAAGTCCGTCTTGAAATGTTGTTATTAAGTTTATCGGCTTGAGGATTGAGAACTTGTCTGTTCCTTACCCTTGCTGACAATGAGAACTACTGTTGAACCGTATTCGAGAGTATCGCCCTCAACATGTTCTTTGTAGCGGATTACTCTGCCCTCTGCAACCTTGTCGCTGTACTCATACTCAGCTGTTGCAAGAAGTCCCTGTGCGGCAATGTCGGATGCAACAGAATCAAGCTTTTCGCCTTCAACCTTCGGGAGAGTTCTCATCTGTGAACCCTTGCTCACGCAAATGCTGACTACTACGGAATCTTCCTGAGTAACCTTTGAACCTGCGGCAGGAGTCTGTGACATAATCTTGCCCTCTGCATAATCATCGCTGTACTCATCGTTGAAAGTTCTGTAGATTGTGATATTGCTGTTGCTGTCAACACTCTTAACAGCCTCCTCATATGTCATTCCGAGGTAGTTAGGAATTGTAGCACCTGTCCACTCTGTACTCTGAGTTGAGCTTGCACTCGCATCTGTATTGCTTGAGAACATTCCTGCAAGAGGATTCTGCATAAGCCAGAACACACCTGCGATACCGAGAACAAGAACTGTGATAGCCGCCGCAATTATAATAATTGATGCGTGTGACATACCGTTTGAAGTCTTGCGTGTACGCTCCGACTTTGTGAGGTTCATGCTTGCGGTTCTTGAAATTTCGTCCTGAATTGCCTTTGCTGTATGAGCAACAGAAAGCTGTGAACGAAGTTCGTCAAAATCGGTAATACGGTTTTCACGCTCAACCTGCAAACCGTTCGCAAGAGCCGAAACAACATGCGGAGGAAGTCGCTTTACTGTTGTTGTACTCATAAGAAGTCGGCTGTCTTTACGGCGTTCTACCGCACTCTTGGGCATATGGCCTGTGAGAGCATAGAAAAGTGTTGCACAAAATCCGTAGATATCTGTAATATCATCAAGCGGGAAATTGTCGTCATACTGTTCGGGAGCGGCACCGCCCGAGAAAAGCTGAGATTTGAGAGGTGTGCCTCTTTTACGCTCATTCTCCGATGCAAAACCCGAAATTTTGATTTTGCCAGATGCTGTGATGTACATATTCTTAGGTGCGATAGCGTAGTGACCGACACCTCTCTTGTGAAGAGCCTCAAGTGCAGAAATTACCGGCATAAAGAGTGGACGGGCAATGTCCCATTCAAGATGACCGTTACTGCGTTCAACATACTCCTCAAAAGGAATAAGATCTTCATTTTCCTCAACAACATAAACCGTGTTGTTTTCTTCAAAAATGTTGTGAACATTCATAAGAGCGGAAAGTTCACGGAGTTCTGAAAGAATCTTGTAATAGTTAAGAAAATCATCCTTGAGTTTGTTATATACAAGGCGGTTTTCATAGTTAATTCTGACTTCGGTAGTTCCCTCGTCACGAGAAAAAAGTCCGATAGGGAGAAATTCGCAGATGATTACAATGTCACCTGTCTG
>CACXYD010000076.1 GCA_902771755.1 uncultured Ruminococcus sp.
CTTGTACAAGTCTGTTTGTTGTGCAAAGGTTGACGGTGACCTTTGCGACCTCAGAACACCGCTTGAAAAAGATTGCAAGGTTGAACTTCTCACATTTGATAATGTTGACGGTCAGAAAACTTTCTGGCACACAGCATCTCATGTTCTTGCTCAGGCAGTAAAAAGACTTTATCCGAATGCAAAGTGTGCAATTGGCCCCGCAGTTGACAACGGTTTTTACTATGACTTTGATGTTGAAAAGCCTTTCTCACCCGAGGACCTTGAAAAAATCAAGGCTGAGATGAAGAAAATCGTAAAATCAGGTCTTGAACTTGAAAGAGTTGAGCTTTCTCCCGAAGATGCTGAAAAGAAACTTGAAGAAATGAACGAGCCTTACAAGGTTGAACTTGTTAAGGAACATTCCGACAAGGGTGAGCATATCACATTCTACAAGCAGGGCGAGTTTATCGACCTCTGCGCAGGTCCTCACCTCATGAGCGTTGCACCGATCAAGGCTATTGAACTCACAGCTTGCACAGGCGCTTACTGGAGAGGTGATGCAAACAATGCTCAGCTTTGCCGTGTTTACGGTGTTGCGTTCCCTAAGGCATCAATGCTTGAGGAACACCTCAAAAAGCTTGAAGAAGCAAAACTTCGTGACCACAACAAGCTCGGTCGTGAGCTTGAATACTTCACAACTGTTGACTATGTAGGTCAGGGACTTCCTATCCTTCTTCCAAAGGGTGCAAGAGTTGTTCAGCTTTTACAGAGATGGGTTGAAGATGTTGAGCAGTCAAAGGGTTGCCTCCTAACAAAAACTCCTCTCCTTGCAAAGAGAGATCTTTATAAGATTTCAGGTCACTGGGATCATTATCTTGACGGTATGTTTGTACTCGGCGATCCATATGATGAAGAAAAGGAATGTTTCGCACTTCGTCCTATGACTTGTCCGTTCCAGTATCAGGTATATCTCAACAAACAGCGTTCATATCGTGACCTTCCGATGCGTCTTACAGAAACATCAACACTTTTCCGTAACGAGGCAAGTGGTGAGATGCACGGTCTTATCCGTGTTCGTCAGTTCACAATTTCAGAGGGACACTACATTCTCCGTCCGGATCAGCTTGAGCAGGAATTCAAGGGTTGTCTTGAACTTGCAAAATATTTTCTCGACACAGTAGGACTTCTTGAAAACTGTACTTTCAGATTCTCGCAGTGGGATCCCGAAAACAAGAACAACAAGTATGAGGGTACAAAGGAACAGTGGGAAGAATCACAGGCTGTTATGAAAACTATCCTCGATGACCTCGGTGTTGACTATGAGGTTGGTATTGACGAGGCCGCTTTCTATGGTCCAAAGCTTGATATCCAGTACAAGAATGTATTCGGTAAGGAAGACACAATCGTTACAATTCAGATTGATATGCTCCTTGCTGAGAAGTTCGGTATGTACTACATCGACAAGGATGGTCAGAAGAAACTTCCTTACATCATTCACAGAACTTCACTCGGTTGCTTTGAAAGAACTCTTGCATATATGATTGAAAGATTTGCAGGCGTAATGCCACTTTGGCTTGCTCCTGAGCAGATCAGACTTCTTCCAATCAAAGAGGGCAATGTTGAATATGCACAGGGTATTGCAGACAGACTTACTTCACTCGGCATGAGAGTTACTGTTGACAGCAGAGATGAAAATATCGGTCCTAAGATTAAGGCCGCAAGACACGAGAGAATTCCGTATATCCTTGTAATCGGTGACAATGAGATGAACTCATCAACAGTTACAGTTCGTTCAAGAAAAAGAGGAGAAATCCCGAATATGCCTGTTGACGAATTTGTTGCTCTTGTTAAGAACGAAGTAGATACAAAAGAAAAATAATTCTGAAATTTTTTCGGAGGGATGCTGATGTCCGGAGGATTCACTCCGTTTGATAAAAACAGCTACAGAGAATCAAAACGCAGACGAAAACAGGCACTTATTGAGGAGAGGACGGGAAGAATTCTTCCCGTGTCAAATCCTCGGCGAAAGTACATTGCATTAGTTTGTGTCGGTGTGATTCTTGCCGTAGCTATTGCTTTCGGAATTTTTTCAATATTTAAAAGCAATCAGAAAAGTAATCCCGAAACTCCCGAACAGATTCAGGCAGAAAGTGAAATGCTGTTGACGGTTGTTGACAGCGCAAATCCGCTTGATAAGGATTATGTGCCGAATCTTGAAACGGTGAACGGATTCAAGGTGAACAGAGATGTACAAAAACCGCTTGAAAATCTTTTGAAAGCGTCAAAAGAAAACGGTACAGAGCTTAAAATCAAGACTGCATATGTGAGTTATGACGAACAGGAAGAAAAGTTTCAATCCGAACTTCAAAAACTCTTGCAGTCATCGGAATACACAACAGTCAGGGCAGAGGCAGAGGTTTTAAAAACCACTCCTCACGGCGGACAGTCGGAATCGCAGACAGGATTGCTTATTGAATTTGATTTTTCAAATTCGGGTTCAAAGGCATTTCTTGAGCGAAACTGCGTTGAATACGGCTTTGTTCAGAGGTATCCCGAAAACAAAACTTCAGTAACACGAATGAATCCGTCAGATTCGCTGTACAGATATGTGGGGGCAGACAACGCAAAGCGTATGCGTTCCTACGGAATGTGCCTTGAGGAGTACAAAAGCTACCTTCAAAAACAGGAAATTTCAGAATAAAATAAATTTTTTTCAAAAACACTTGCATTTTGCAATATTATGTTGTATAATTAATCCGTTAATTGTGTAATGTCAGGTAGGTGAAAACAATGAAAGAGAATATCCATCCTAAGTATGAGAAAACAACAATTACTTGTGCTTGCGGTAATGTTATTGAAACAGGTTCAACAAAGAAGGACATCCGTGTTGAAATTTGTTCAAAATGCCACCCATTCTTTACAGGAAAGCAGAAATTAGTTGATACCGGCGGACGCGTTGACAGATTCAAAAAGCGTTTCGGTATGGATAAATAATTTATTATGTAATTGTTTAGGCGGCACATTTGTGCCGCCTTGTTTACTTTACAGAGATTTTGCATAACCTTGTGCAGAGTGTCTGTACAATTGAGGTATTATTATGGCAAAGGATTACAAAACCGTTTTAAGTAACGCAAAAGACGAATTTGTTGAAAAGCGTTCACGCTTTATCGGATATTGCAAACCCGTAACCTGTGAGCAGGAGGCTGTTGATTTTATCAACGAAAAACGCAGTGAACATTGGAACGCAACTCACAATGTCTATGCCTACTCTTTGCGTGAGGGAAACATAAAGCGTTACAGCGATGACGGTGAACCTTCGGGTACAGCCGGTATGCCTTGCCTTGATGTAATTGTAAAAAATGAAATTTATGATGTCTGCGTTGTCGTAACCCGTTATTTCGGCGGTGTTTTGCTCGGCACAGGCGGACTTGTGAGAGCGTATTCTCACGGTGCAAAAATTGCCCTTGATGCCGCAAAAATCGTTATGATGCAGAACTGTCTTGTCTGTTCTGCTCGTTGTACATACAACCAGTACGGCAAGGTTTCGGCTCTTGTAATGGATAACGGCGGTGCGGTTGACGATACTGTCTATGAAAGCGATGTGCTTATAAAATTTCACATTACCCCCGATTTACTGCCACAGCTTAACAAAAAGCTTGCAGACGCAACTTCGGGTGAGGTTCAGGCGGTTTCTGATGAAGAAAAATATTATGCCGTTGAGGTGTAAATTTTCTTTCAGACAAAATTTTTTATGATTTCGACCTCAAAAACTTTAAAATGAAAAACTTTTCAAAAAATTTTTAAATATTTAAAGGAATATTCAAAAAAATTTCGTAAAAAGCTAATAGGTAAGCGAGAGGAGGAGTTTTATGGCTTTCCCTGAAAGTTTCTTGCAGGATTTAAAAATGCGAAACGATATCACGGATGTTGTTTCGGGTTATGTCAATCTCAAAAGACGGGGAAGAAATATGGTCGGTCTTTGTCCGTTCCACGGCGAAAAAACTCCCTCTTTTAATGTATATACCGAAAACGGTTCGTTCTATTGTTTTGGTTGCGGAGTAGGCGGAGATGTCATCTCTTTTATTATGAGAATTGAAAATCTCGACTATGTTGATGCGGTTAAGTATCTTGCACAGCGTGCAGGACTTGAAATGCCGGAAAACAGCTATGATGACAGCATGAGCCGTCTTAGAAACAGAGTGTTTGAGGCTAACCGTGAGGCGGCAAGGTTTTACTATGCCACTCTGTGTTCCCCGCAGGGCAGAAAAGGTCTTGACTATTTTCACTCAAGAGCCTTGTCCGACAGAACAATCCGACATTTCGGACTCGGTTATGCCGATGATAACTGGTCGTCACTCTGCAATCATCTCAAATCGAAGGGGTTTAAAGACAGCGAACTTGTTGCCGCAAACCTTGCGGTTAAGCGCAGAAACGGCAACGGCATCTATGACAGATTCACAGACCGTGTAATGTTTCCGATTATTGATTTGAGAGGAAATGTTATTGCATTCGGCGGAAGAATTATGTCCGATGCAAAGCCGAAATATCTCAACACATCCGATACTCCCGTTTTTAAAAAGAGTGCAAACCTGTTTTCACTCAACAACGCAAAAAATTCGGGCAAGAGAACTCTGATTCTTTGCGAGGGCTATATGGATGTCATCGCTGTGAATCAGGCAGGTTTTACCAATGCCGTTGCAACTTTGGGAACTGCTCTCACAGGCGAACAGGCTGTTCTGATGAAACGATATGCCGATGAGGTGATTATCTGCTACGATGCCGATGAGGCAGGTCAAAAGGCCACCGCAAGGGCAATCCCGATACTCAGAAATTCGGGACTTAATGTTAAGGTTCTTACAATTCCAAGCGGTAAAGATCCCGATGAATTTATCAAGTCAAAGGGTAATGACGGTCCTGCTGCATTCAAAGCTTTGCTTGACAAATGCGGAAACGATGTTGAATACCGACTGCAAAAGCTGAAAAATTCACACAATATTCAGCTGACAGAGGGAAAGGTTGCTTTTCTTGAGGAGGCGGCAAAGCTGATTGCAACAATCAGCAGTCCTATTGAACGGGATGTCTATTCTTCAAAGGTTGCATCCGAACTCGGAGTTGACAAAAATGCATTCAAACAGCAGGTGTCAAGGGTATCACGCAGAGGTGAAAGAGCAGAAGAAAAGAAACAGGCTCGTCAGATTCAGCTTGAGCTCAGCCGAAGAAATGACAAAATCAATCCCGAACATTTCCAAAAGCCACGCAGTTCAAGTGCTGAGGAGGCACTTCTGGTTTATCTTCTCAACAATCCCGATGCATACGAGGAGATTTCTGCAAGGGTAAAGCCCGAACAATTTCAGAATACTCTTATGCGGAGGTTTTTTGAATATTTCAGCGCTCGCATTGAGAGGGGAGAAGATCCTCTTACAAATGTGGCGGCAGATTTCACACAGGATGAAAATTCAAAGCTTTATCAGCTGATGTCACAGGCAATTCCGGGTGCGTCAACCGCTGAGGCAATGAATGAATACATAAATGTTATCAACGAGGAAAGCTCAAAGCTCAATTCCGGCGATTTAGCCGATGTTTCAAATGAGGAGCTTATGGCATATCTCGATAAAATAAGGAAAAAGAAACAGTAAGCGCAGGAAAGGAAAATGAGTATGGCAGCTACACCCGATAAGAAAACAGTCGTAAGAGAACTTATGGAACTCGGTAAGCAGAAAGGTCAGCTTACAAACCAGGACATTCTTGATGCAATCGGTGAAATCGACTTTGATCCCGAACAGCTTGAAAAGCTCTATGATGCCCTTGCACAGCTTGGCATCGAAATTGTAGAGGATTCGGGCGATATTAAGATTGACGATATCGACCTCGGTTTTGATGAAGGCAAAGACGGCGATTCACACTCACATGTTGCAGAAACAGGCAGCGTTTCGGTTGATGATCCCGTAAAGGTTTACCTTAAAGAAATCGGACGAGTTCCGCTCCTTTCTTCAGATGAAGAAATCAACCTTGCAATCAGAATCGCTGACGGTGATGTTGCCGCAAAACAGCGTCTTTCTGAGGCAAACCTTCGTCTTGTTGTTTCAATTGCAAAGCGTTATCTTGGCAGAGGTATGCAGTTCCTTGACCTTATTCAGGAGGGTAACCTCGGTCTTATCAAAGCCGTAGAAAAGTTTGACTATACAAAGGGCTTTAAGTTCTCAACATATGCAACATGGTGGATCAGACAGGCTATCACCCGTGCAATTGCCGATCAGGCTCGTACAATTCGTATCCCTGTTCATATGGTTGAAACTATCAACAAGGTTAAAAAGGTTCAGAGTCAGCTCCTTCACCAGAACGGTCATGAGCCGTCTGCCGATGAAATTGCCGCAGAAATTGATATGCCTGTTGACAAGGTTCGTGAAATTATGCGTGTTGCTCAGGAGCCTGTATCACTTGAAACTCCTATCGGTGAGGAGGAGGACAGCCATCTCGGTGACTTTATCCCCGATAACGATGCACCCGCACCTGCCGATGCCGCATCACACACAATGCTCCGTGAACAGCTTTCGGATGTTCTCTCAACACTTACTCCCCGTGAGGCAAAGGTTCTCAAACTCCGCTTTGGTCTTGAGGACGGCAGAAGCAGAACTCTTGAAGAAGTCGGTAAGGAATTCAATGTAACCCGTGAGCGTATCCGTCAGATTGAGGCAAAGGCTCTCCGTAAGCTCCGTCATCCTTCAAGAAGCAGAAAACTCAAGGATTATCTCGACTATTAATTAAACATTATGATTACTTTCGATGAATGCGGTGCAATGCTTGATGAAATTGCAGATTCAATGCCTTATGAACTCTACAGAGATTTAAACGGAGGAATTTCACTTCTTCCGCAGTCAAAGGTTCATCCAAAAGCACTTAACAATGATTTGTTCATTTTGGGTGAGTACATACGCAATTCTCTCGGCAATGCAATTGTGTTTTACTATGGTTCAATCAACAGGGTTTACGGTTCTCTTGATAAAGAGGAATACCGCAAAAAGCTTGTCGGAATTCTTCATCACGAAGTTCGTCATCATAACGAATATCTTGCAGGTTGCGATGACCTCGGAATTTATGACAAGAATCAGATTGACGATTACCTTAGAAAACACGGAAAATAATCAAATAAAATTTAAAAGGACAGCTTTCTGTTTGGAAAAGCTGTCCTTTTTGTCATCTTACCTTTATAATCTGCCCGGGATAAATTATATTCGGATTTGAAAGTCCGTTGAGCCGTGAAAGATTGTCAACGGTTGTACCGTGCATTTGTGCAATTATCCACAGCGAATCACCCGGACGGGCAACATGATACTGCGTTTCCGCACTTCCGGCGGGAACTGTAAGAACCTGACCGACAAAAATAGCGTCAGGAGTCTGAATGTTGTTGTATTTTAATATGTCATTTACCGTTGTCTGAAAAAACTGCGCAATACCAAAAAGCGTATTGCCCGGACGAACGGTGTACTGAACCATTTCCATATCTGTCCTCCTTGGTTTTCATAGTAACAATATATGCCCGTGACAAAAATGCGTTACTCCTGCATAAAATAAACCGTGCATGGAAAAATAACCTTGCAAGCAAAACATAGCGTTGCTCAGATTCAAATATCAGAAACAGTTTTTGTTTCAAATTTCAATACGAGAGGGCATATAAATGGAAATAAAAATAGATACAATAATCGGCAGAGAAATAATTGATTCAAGAGGCAATCCCACAGTTGAGGCAGAAGTCGGACTTTCTGACGGAACTTTTGCAAAAGCGTCAGTTCCTTCGGGTGCGTCAACGGGCGAATTTGAGGCGGCTGAACTCCGTGACGGTGAAAAACGCTACCTCGGCAAAGGTGTGCAGAGAGCCGTTGAAAATATCAACAGCATAATTTCCCCGAATCTTTGTTGCGATTCACCATTTGATCAGTGCACAATCGACAGCAAAATGATTGAACTTGACGGCACGGAAAATAAAGAATTGCTCGGTGCAAACGCAATTCTTGCCGTATCCCT
>CACXYD010000077.1 GCA_902771755.1 uncultured Ruminococcus sp.
CGCTTACACCGATGCTTCTGCAAAAATCGGCAGCTCTCTGAATACCGGCAGGAGTAGCGTACTCTTCGCTTCTTGCTGTGTAAAGCATTGTACCGCCGTTACCGATGATATCAGATACACTTCTGAGGTTCATTTCCTCAACATCACCGTTGAGCAAACCGTTATATCCACGGTAAACACCATAAACCTTCATTCCTTTATTTATACCGGCACGAACTACAGCTCTGACAGCCGCATTCATACCGGGAGCATCGCCGCCGCTTGTTAATACTGCAATTGATTTCTGTGTCTGTGACATTATAATCTACCTCCATAGGTTATTAACTTCTACCATTATAATACAATTGTTTTTTTTTTTTTTTTTGATTTTCGCAATTTTAAAAAAATAAAAGATTTTATTACAAAAGCATTTAATTCTTTTTACCGTTTTGTTACAGAAATCTGTGAATTTGTTCATAAATATACTGTTTTCACCTCTCTATTTCGATAAAATAACAATATTTTGTAACAAAGCCTGTAAGTTTGTTGACTTTTATATGATATGGTTTTATAATTACCCTTGGATAAGAGACAGCTTTTGTGCCTGTCTTGCGACAAGTCACCTGAGTGACAATTTTTCGGGAGGATAATTTATATGACTAAGTTATATCTGGCTATTCCCTGTTATAACGAAGAAGAAGTTCTGAGGGATTCGGCGGAAAAACTGCTAAACAAATACAGCACGATGATGGCAGAGGGCAAAATTTCTGCCGACAGCCGTATTGTGTTTATTGATGACGGCTCAAAGGACAGGACATGGGAGATTATTTCAGAACTCCATACAGAAAACCCTATTTTTCAGGGCATCAAGCTTTCAAGAAACAGAGGTCACCAGAATGCACTTCTCTGCGGTCTTATGACTCTCAAAGATAAGGCTGACGCTGTGATTTCAATTGACGCAGACCTTCAGGATGATATCAACACCTTTGATGAAATGGTGGCAAAGTACGAGGACGGTTGCGATGTTGTATACGGTGTTCGTTCTAAAAGAGAAACAGACACATTCTTCAAGAGATTTACAGCAGAAGGATTCTACAAAATTCTTAATCATATGGGTGCTAAGGTTATTTTTAACCACGCTGATTTCAGACTTATGAGCAAGAGAGCACTCAACGCTTTTTCATTATATAAGGAAACAAACATATTCCTTCGCGGTATGGTTCCGATGATCGGCTTTAAGTCTGATATTGTTACATATGAGCGTTCCGAAAGACTTGCAGGTGAAAGTAAATATCCGTTAAAGAAAATGCTTGCACTTGCATGGGAGGGTATTACATCTCTCAGTATTCAGCCTATCAGAATGATTACATGGCTCGGTGCAATTGTGTTCGGCATCAGCCTTATTATGATTATCTACTCACTCATCAGCTTTTTCTGCGGTTGGACTGTAAGCGGTTGGTCAAGCCTTTTATGTTCAATTTGGGCAATCGGCGGTCTTCAGCTTCTTGCTATCGGTGTAATCGGCGAATACATCGGAAAGATTTATATGGAAACAAAGCGCAGACCGAGATTTATTGTTGACAAAGTGCTTGATGACAATGAACAGTAATAGATTTGCAAAAGTCCTGACGAGAATTTTCGGCGGATTGTTTTCGGTATGTTTCATTTTTCTTTTTATCAACATTATTGTTATAGGCTTTGACGGAAAAGTTGACAGAAGATTTGATTCGTTTTCAAAAATGTTCATTCTTTTGATTTTCGCAGTCCTGACAATCGGTATATGTGCATTCTATTTTTATTACACCGCCGATAAAAGCAATAAAAGGTGCAAAAGAATTAAAACAAAAGCAAAATTTGAATTGACCGATATAAACACTAAGAGGATTATTTTTATCGGTTGCGGCATTCTTCTGATTGCTGAATTTATTTTTGCTATGCTTACCGATTTTGAACCTGTTGCCGACCTGCATAACATCAGAAGATATGCTATGTATTTTTCAAGTCACGGCAATTTCGACCTCATTGAACAGGATTATGCACGCAATTATCAATACCTTATAAGATATCCGAATAATATGGCGTTACTTTTGATTGTATCGCTTGTCGGAAGATTAAGTTACCTTATATCCGGTCATTTCGTTGAATTTGCACCTGTTGTTGTAAATATTTTTGCGATTAATATTTCAATAATGCTGACGGCATTTACAGCAAAAAGACTTTTCGGCAACAAAAAGGCTCTTTTTGTACTTGCTTTTTGTGCATTGTTTTTACCTTATCTTACCTATCTGCCGTACTATTACAGTGATTCAATGTCGATGCCGTTTCTTATCGGAGCTGTTTATCTCATTGTTTCCGCATTACGGGTTGACAACAGAAAGAGTATGTACGCAAAGCTTTGTGCTGCAGGTGCATTGATTTTCCTCGGATATAAGGTTAAGGGCAGTCTTATCATACTGTTCGCAGTCGGACTTTTATTGTTGTTCTTGAAATTCAGATTAAAAAAAGCAATCTGCCTTATTCTGGTGTTTACGGCAGGGTTTGGTGTGATTGGATTCGCATACAATACAGCTGTTGACACTGTCAATCCGATCACGAAACAGCAGTATGAAAAATATGAATATCCTGTTACTCACTGGCTTATGATGGGACTTAAAGGTCTTGGAAAATACGATGAGCATGATGACTATTACACTCGTTCATTTCCCTCGAAAAAAGAAAAACAGGATGCTAACATTAAGGTTATTAAAGAAAGAATAAAAGATTACAAATTTAGCGGTTTGTATGAACATATGATTGAAAAAGCTGTTTGGACATGGCAGGACGGTACATATTACATTTCGTACCATAACAGAAAGCCAAAGAATGATAATATTCTTATGGATTTTCTGCATATTGACGGAAAGTACAACAAGGCTTTCCAAAATTACAGTTCGGCTTTACAACTGTTCATTTTATTGATGATTTGTATTTCGGCATTAAAAACTCTTATCAAACCTAAAGTTGATGAGATGCTGTTAATCAAAGGAGTTGTGTTTGCGGCTTTCCTTTTCTTCCTGTTATGGGAAACAAGGTCAAGATACCTGTTTGATATGACGCCGCTGTTTATTCTGCTTACGGTTGACGGTATGGATACCGCAAAAGCTTTTCTTGATTCATTCAGAAAGCCTAAACAACAAACAGAAAAACAGGCATAATTTAATAAAGTTTTCAAGTGACAGCCGAAACTGTCACTTGTTTTTTGTCATAAAATCAATGTTACAACATTACAAACCTTTTCATTAAAAATCAATATTTTATTTCGCATTTTATTGTAATGATGCCTAAATTATGCTATTATTGTTATGTGTGCAATGATTTGCAAATTTCAAGCTTGAAAGGTAAAAATTATGGATTATGAAAAGCTGAAAAAGAGGGATTCCTCGCTGGACATTTTGCGAATAATCGCAGTCTTTACCGTTTTATCGGTTCATTTTTTCCTACACAACGGATTTTACAGCCAAACAATCGAAGGGACACCGATGTATGTTGCTGTTGTAATGAGAACCCTGTTTTCCGTTTGCGTTCCCTTGTTCATGTTGCTGACAGGTTATTTGATGAGTAAAAAAGAACTGAGTAAAAAGTACTATTCGGGAATTACGAAAACACTTGTTGTTTTTGTAATCTCAACACTTGCGTGTATGATTTACAAAAACATTGCACAAGGTGATGTTTTTGACCTGAAATCTTTCATACTAGGAACGCTTGATTTTACCGGTTCAAACTACTCCTGGTACATTGAAATGTACATAGGGTTGTTTCTGCTTACACCGTTCCTTAATCTTGCTTACGGAAAACTTAAAAGCAAAAAGCAAAAGCAGGTACTCCTTGTAACGGCTGTTTTTCTGACAATCATCCCCTCGTTATTTAATATTTTCAATTTTGGTTCACTTGATTGGTGGACTAATCCGACTTCATCTGATGAGTTTCAGAAACTTGTCCCAAGCTGGTGGCAGGGATTCTACCCCGTTGCATACTACTTTGTGGGTTGCTACATAAGAGAATACAGCTTGAAAATGAAAACAAGAACAATGCTTGTACTCTTTGTTTTTTCACTTTTCGTATTCATCACATTCAATTATTTCAGAAGTTACTTCACAACATTCAAGTCCGGTACATACATTTATTGGTACGGATTTGAACCGTTTGTTTTATCTGTATTGCTTTTCCTTTTGATTAAGAGAATCAAGACCGATAACTTCCCGAAAGCCGCTAAAATTGCACTTTGGAAAGTTTCTGACCTTGCACTTGGAATTTATCTTATTTCCTTTATTTTTGACAGCATTGTTTACCCTGTCCTCTGCGAAAAAGTAGTATTAATGCCCGACAGACTTCCGTATTACTTTGTTACAGTTCCGATAGTATTCGTGCTTTCAGCCGCCGCATCGTTCATTATGAATCTTGTTGCAAAACTACTTATTGACGGTTTCAAATCGCTTGCGGACATAATAAAGGATTTGCGTACAAAACCTGATAAAGGCAAATGGCAACACATAATATTTGCTGTACTTATGGTTTTTGCAATCGGATTTTCACTTTGGAAATGCTACTACGGTTTTGGCGGTAACGATGAATCGTTTTATCTTACAATTCCGCACAGATTGACTCTCGGTGATTCATTGCTCGGTGACGAATGGCATCTCACACAGCTTTCGGGATTTTTACTTTTGCCGTTTGTATGGCTCTACACAACGATTACGCAGTCGACTGTCGGAATAATTCTCGCAGCAAGAATTCTCTATGTAATCTGTCACGCTGTTATTGTGTGCGTTATCTATTCAAGACTTAAAAAATACGGCTATTTCACAGTATTCGGCTGTGTGCTTTATTTCCTCTTTACACCGTTTGACATTATGGCATTGAGCTATAATACAATGGGACTTGACCTCATTGCGCTTACGGGTGTGTTAATGGCAACAGCCGATTATTCAAAAAAATTACCGCTCATAATCAGCGGATTTGCATTTGCCGGTGCAGTTCTCTGCTGTCCGTACCTTGCGGCAGTTTATGTAATGTATCTGGTTGCAGTAGGAGTTCATTATGTAATCAAGAAAACTGCTCTTAATAAAAATGTGTTCAATTCAGAACTTTTCTCGATTAAAACTTTTCTGTGGTTCACTTTGGGTGCAGGAATACTTGCGGTTATATTCCTTGTATTTGTACTTTCAAGGGTAAGTATTAATGAGATTTTCTCAAACCTTCCCTATCTTCTTGCCGATCCCGACCATCCGCAAATGGGCTTTATGGCAAAGATGAATTACTACTTTAAAACAATCATCGAATGTCACACCCACTTTAAATATGTGCTTATGGCATACGGTGTTACCGCAATCGTTATGTTGATTGACAGAAAGAGAAAACAACACCGTTCGGTTTATCTTATTCTTACAAGTGCAATCGTTATTTTGGCGCTTGTGATGTTTATGCCGACCATGACAAGCGTTTACTACAATGCGATTATGTTCCCGATGATTTTCATGGGTATCACATCATATGTTCTCTCTGAAAACAAGCAAAGAGAACTGTTTGCATCACTCTTTGTTCTCGGAATTCTTTATTCTGTTGCATTGTGTTTCTCGTCAAATCAGTATTTTTATGTAACGGCAATGGCTTGCACAGCATCAAATATTGCAAGCTTTGTATTCATCGGCAATCTGATTAAAGAAATGAAGGCAAATCCCGATAATCTTGATTACGCTGTTCCGTGTAAATATTTTGCATTCGGAATGACTGCATTTCTGATTATTCTGCAGGCTTGTTTTCAGATTACGGTAAAAGCAGAACATTGTTTTTGGGACGGTCAACCGAATCAGCTGATACAGACAATTCAGAACGGTCCTGCAAAGGGTATTAAAACAACACCTGATAATGCACAGACCTATGAGCAGATTTATGCAGATATCAGTCAGTATCAGAACCTTGAAAAAGGAAATATACTGTTCCTTACACAAAAGACATGGACTTATCTTGCGGCAGAAGATTTTCCTTACGGAACGCTTTCGGCATATGTCACAGGTGAAAATCAGAACAGCCTTGCAAGACTTCGCTCATACTATTCGGTAAACAGCAAAAAAATTCCGAAATACATCTACATTCCAAAAGATTCGCAGTGGGATAACCTTCAGCAGATTCTTCTTGAGGCACAGCAGAACGGTTATTCTTTGAGCGAAAATGAAGTGTCATATAAGCTTGCAAAATAATTAATATTTTACAAATTTCAGACATAAATATCACGCAGAAAGAAAAATTATGATTTCTGCGTGATATTTTTTATTTTTCAGCACATAATCTTGAAAATGTACAAATAAAAAACTTGTTTTTTTTTGAGAATTATGGTATAGTGGACTATGATAGGCAAGAAGGGCTTGTCACAGAATTTGGTCGCATTTTTGTGAAAATTTTAAGTTGGGGGCATAATCATGGATATTAAGCAGACTTATAACGAATGGCTTGAAAACGCAGTTGAGGACAAAGACCTTACAGCAGAGCTTGAAAGTATAAAAAACAACGAAGATGAAATTTATGATCGTTTCTACACAGCTTTAAAATTCGGTACTGCAGGCCTCAGAGGCATTATCGGTGCAGGTACTAACAGAATGAATATTTATGTTGTTCGTCAGGCTACACAGGGACTTGCTAACTATGTACTTAAGAAGTACGGCAAGGGTTCTGTTGCAATCTCTCACGACAGCAGAATTAAAGCAGATTTATTTATGAATGAGGCGGCAAGAGTTCTTGCGGCTAACGGCATTAAGGTTTATATTACATCAGAACTTCAGCCTACTCCTGTTCTCTCCTACCTCGTTCGTTACTTTAAATGTCAGGCAGGTATTATGGTTACAGCCAGCCACAACCCTGCTGCTTACAACGGCTACAAGGCATACGGTGAGGACGGTTGCCAGATGACTGATGTTGCCGCAAACACAGTATATGACGAGATTTCAAAGCTTGATATGTTCAAGGATGTTAAGATTGCTGATTTTGACGAGGCAGTTAAGAGCGGCATGATTGAATATGTTGACGAAAGCGTTTATGACACATACCTTGAGAAGGTTATGGAACAGCAGGTTAACCCCGGTATTTGTGAGGGTGCAGACCTTAAAGTTGTTTACACACCCCTTAACGGTACAGGTAATAAGCTTGTAAGAAAGGTTCTCGGCAAAATCGGCGTTAAGGATGTAGTTATTGTTCCCGAGCAGGAACTTCCTGACGGCAACCGTGTCGGTATTGCTGTTAAGGATTATGACGGCAGTTACAGACTTATTTCAGGTAACGAGGACGGTGTAATGCTCACAAATTACATCCTTTCTTGTAAGAAGGCAAGCGGTAAGCTTCCTGAAAAGCCTGTTGTAGTAAAGACTATCGTTACTACAAAGCTCATCAACAAGCTTTGCGAAAAGTACGGCTGTGAACTCAAAAATGTTCTTACAGGCTTTAAGTATATCGGTGAAGTTATTCTCAACCTCGAGAAAAAACATGAAGAAAACAGATATCTCTTTGGCTTTGAGGAAAGCTACGGCTACCTTTCAGGCACATATGTAAGAGATAAGGACGCTGTTGTCGCATCAATGCTCGTTTGCGAAATGGCCGCTTACTATAAGAAACAGGGCAAGTCTCTTGCTGAGGTTATTGACGGTCTTTACGAAGAATTCGGTTACTACCTCAATCAGACATACTCATTCGAGTTCGGCGGTGCTGCAGGCATGCAGAAAATGGCTGACATTATGACAGCTGTAAGAGATAACACACCTAAGAGCATTGCAGGATATGATGTTGTTAAGGTTTCCGACTATCTTCTCAAGAAAGAAACAGAAGTTGCAACAGGCAACACTACCGATATTGATCTTCCTAAGTCAAATGTTATTGCACTTCACCTTTCAGATGACAATGCAGTTATCATCCGTCCAAGCGGTACAGAGCCAAAGATTAAGCTCTACATCACTTCCGTTGGCAAGGATAAAGAAAATGCTACAGAAATCTGTGAAAAGCTTGTTGCCGCAAGCAAAGAGATTCTTGGTATTGAATAATCGAAAGTATTATTGTTACGCATAATATTATGGGGACAGATTTTTCTGTCCCCTGTTTTTATAGGCTTTTTCTCGAAAGCACAACTCCCCTATCGTCCGTGTTAATACATCGCATAACGCAAAACAGAGGTGACCACTATTGCGGTCACCTCTGTAATTGGTTGATTTATAAATAGCAATTTTTAAAGGGGTATGTTGTTATTTTTAATTAAATAATATGCCCTTTGGACTCATCTCCAATTTCGGATATTTTGTCCTTTACATTAATAGCCTCGTATTACATTGGACTTATCTCCGTTCTTAAATTTGAATATAAAAGTCTTTTGACCGTTAAAATTCATAATATCATTCAGTACAACGACTATCTAAAAGCTTATCAACTTTTCTCCTGAATCAATTGTACCTGTCCTTAAACTAAGTCTTTGGAACTTTGGACTGTTAGCCTATACAGTCATCGGAATTAACTCCTTTTACTTTAATTTCGACTAATTGTGTTTATACATCTGAGTATGTATACTACAATCAAACTATAAGACTTAAATTCTCATTGGAATAATCTCCTGTTGTTTGCAGATTTTCTATGTCATCCCGACATTTTCTTTACTGCTAATCAATGCTTTATTTACGACTTATATTAACTTTTCGTCAAATCAATATCAGTAACCGTATACCGTCAATTCCCGTTAATGGATTTTATTTTTGACTTCGTATCGGTTTTAAATCTCAAGCATACATCGGAATATCTCCAATCTTATCGCATAAGCGAGATTTATTTTAAGTTCTTATCTCATCGGAATTATCTCCTGACAGTTTAGTTTACCTTGAATTTTAGAAATCAGATTGAAATTTACGGTTTCACTCTGTATTATAAGTTTCCAAATTTATGTTCCGTTTGAACTGCTTATTAAATTCAGCCTCTTACATTCTTTAAATTCAGACTACTCTGTGTGCTGTTGTATAAGCTGTTCATCCATTGGTTTTAGTATTAATTTCCATTGGACTTATCTCCGTTTCGGACTTATTTTGCTTAAATACCGATTAAGCTTCCATTGGACTAACCACCAATTTTTAGATTTCAATATATATTAAGTTATAATTAAAATTCCGTTCTCCCGAGTATTAAATTTGATAACCTTTAATGCTTAATTGGACGAATTTCAATCATAAGATTTGATTGCTAAAGACGAATTCGGAATGCTCTTGCGATTAAAAATTAATAAATATGTTTTATAACATCAAAATAATCAGCTGTTCCGACAAAACAAATAAGAATTAGAAGATCATCTCTTAGAATACACGGGCTGTAGAGTTAGGTGGCAAGCTCCGCATATAATCTCTGATTTGTTTGAAGTAAGGTTTTCTTGCTTTCATTTTTAAAACCTCCTTAAGTTCTTTTCTTTGTCTATATTATACAGTTAGTTATCCACATTGTCAACACTTTTATTAAAAATATTTATAATTTTATTTTTAGAAAATCTATTGAAGTTAATTTTGCATCGTGTTATAATAAAAATGTTGGGGTGTTTATCAGTCGGTAGCTTTTTCGAGTACCGACTGTTTTCTTTTTTATATACCTAAAAAGCCTTAAAACCTTGATTATAACTGAACTTTGGTGTATTATTTAGATATCATAATATACTAAAGAGGCAATAATTGTGAACGGTAAATTACATATCAGAACAGCAAAAGTAAGCGATGCCGAAGAATTGCTCGCTATATACAGACCATATATTGAAAACACGGCAATCACATTTGAATACGATGTTCCAAGCATTGAAAAATTTGCAAATCGCATAAAAACTACCCTTGAAATGTACCCTTATATTGTAGCCGAACTTGACGGAAAGATTGTCGGTTATGCCTATGCCGGAGTTTTCAAAGGCAGAAAAGCATATGATTGGTCAGTTGAAACGAGTATTTATGTAAGCCTTGATAATCACGGAAACGGAATCGGCAGGCTACTCTACGAAAAACTTGAAGAAATCCTCAAAAATCAGGGTGTGACGAATGTCAATGCCTGTATTGCCTATGCAGAACATGAGGATGAACATCTGCACAATGACAGCGTTCACTTTCATGAAAAACTCGGCTACAAAACTGTCGGCATTTTCCATAAATGCGCATACAAGTTCGATAAGTGGTACGACATGATATGGATGGAAAAATTCATTGCCGAACACAAAGCTAAGCCGAATGACATTATCCCCTACCCTATGCTAAACAAACCGATGTGATTTTTCTTAAGAAGTCACATCGGTTTTTATTTTACTCGTCTTTAAATCGTTTTATCGGGTGATAACAGAATAAAGCAATTGCAATCATAACGGCTGTTGCCGACAAACTTACGGGATATGCCGTTAATATAGTCGGAAAAGTTGGGTTGCTTGTGAACACAAATGCAATCCATGCGATTCTGACTCCGCAAACACCGATAATCGTAAGTATTGCAGGAACTAATGAAATTCCGAATCCACGCAGATAACCCGACATCAAATCGTAGAGCATACTGAAAGTGTATGCTGATAATATCACAACAAGTCGGATATATCCCAAATTTATTACTTCGGGATCATTATTGAAAAATGCTAAAAGATACTTGCCGGTAAACAGAATTGTCGATATTGCCAAAGCTGTGGCTATCGCATCTTCGGCAAGACAAATCAATAATATTCTTCTGCACCTTGGTAATTTTCTCGCACCGTAATTCTGACCGACAAATGTTGTGCATGCCTGGCTGAATGAGTTCATAATATAATATGCAAAAATTTCTATGTTATAAGCCGCACTTGATGCCGCTATAACATCAGTTCCAAGACTGTTAATAGCAGACTGAATCAAAATATTTGATACGGCAAATACAGCACTCTGTATTCCTGCAGGCAGACCGATTTTGAGAATCTGCAAAAGAACTGTTTTGTCAATTCGCAAATGTTTTAATTCAATGCCTATGTATTCTTTTGAGCGAATCAATTTAATCAAAAGCCATACTGAACTGAAAACATTTGAAACAACCGTAGCGATTGCAACACCGTCAACCGTCATATGTAAAATTGCGACAAAGAAAAGATTGAGCAGTACATTCAAAAGTCCTGAAAACAGAAGTGCAAATAACGGTGTTTTGGTGTCACCGATACTGCGAAAAATTGCCGCCTCAAAGTTATAAAGTAAAATTACAGGCATTCCAAGCAAATATATTCTAAGGTACATTAGTGCAGACTGGAACACCTCATTTGGCACATTAAGTGAGCTGAGTAAAAGTTCAGAAAAGATTTCTCCCAATATCGAAATTGCAATACCGCCTATGACGGCTACAAGCACCGAAGTGTGAACTGCTTTCTTAACTTTTTCTTTATCATCCCGTCCGATTGCATTGGCTATGACAACATTTGTACCCAATGCAATTCCAACAAATAAATTCACTATCAAAGCGATAATCGAGCTGTTTGCACCTACTGCCGCAACTGCAATTGTTTTGCCAGAACCCGTAAAATTGCCTACAACAGCAATGTCGGATGCATTGAACAGCTGTTCCAAAATAGCCGTTGCCGCCACAGGCAGAGCAAATATCAGTATTTTGTTCCAAATAGAACCGTTCAGCATATCAAGCTGTTTGCTTTTACTTTTCGTCAATTTCAATTCCCCTCTATCACAGTAAACATCTCATATAATTTTATTTGCTTTTTCTATTATTCGTAACAAATATCAATTTAAAGCAAACGCAAGTTGACCTCAAAAGGTAAGTTATTTTGCGCCTTTTGAGGTCATATATCTGCTTTTTATATAATATATAGAATTTAACTATTCCCACTCTATCGTCTGTTTGGGTTACATGGTATTATAACATTAAAATCTAATAATTTCAATAGTAACAATTTCACTCATTTCACTTATTATAATCGGCTAAACACATAAACTAGTCCCATACATAGTCCCACTGCACCGTATAATTAGTATTAAAATTTGTTCTAATGGGACCATTTTTAAGACCATCTCTAACTAAAGGTGGTCTTTTCCTTTTGTACACAATTCACTAAAATAAGGATTTTAATTTGTGTAAAAGATAGTATTTCTTTATTTTAGTGAATTTTATGTTGAAATCCCTGTTTTGTGGATTTATAATATAAGTATGTTATGTTATTAACGTGCGGGTTAATATAAAGACTTCCTGACATAAATTTTGCTGATATTGTATCTTCCTATCTATTGCTCTGATGTCCGCACACATCAGAGCAATGTATATATACACAATAATCTTGCAAAATGATTGTGCAGTAATCGTATTGATATATCCTTCAAAAAGAGCGAATATGTGTACAACAAAAGGAAATACACAATTACAAAAACGGAGGACATTATGAATACAAAGACAGCAAGACAGATTGAGGAAATGAAAAAGCAGACAATCGGTGTTGAAATTGAGATGAACAGCATTTCAAGGAGCAAGGCTGCAAAGCTTGCCTCTCAATTTTTCGGAACAGGTAGATACAAAAACACGGCTGACCGCAACGGCTACTGCACATACTCGGCTTGGGACGAGCAAGGCAGAGAGTGGAAATTCCAAAAAGATGTCAGCATTGCTGGAATTGACAGTGAGAAATGCGAAATGGTCACACCGATTTTAAACTATTCAGACATTGAAACCTTGCAGGAGCTTGTAAGGGTGTTGAGAAAAGCGGGTGCAAAGAGCGACTCAACAAGAGGTTGCGGAGTACACATTCACATCGGTGCAAAAGGTCACACGGCAAAGACACTCAGAAACCTTGCAAACATTATGGCAAGTCACGAACAGCTTTTGATTGACGCCTTAAACCTTGACGAGGTGAGAATAAGAAGATATTGCAAAACGGTTGACCCACGCTTTTTGGAACAGGTCAACAGAACTAAGCCTGAAACGATGTCACAACTTGCCGATGTGTGGTACAGAAGTCACAATTCGAATTACGGCAGAAATCAGCACTACAACGACAGCCGATACCATATGCTAAACCTACACGCAACCTTTACAAAGGGAACGGTTGAGTTTAGACTTTTCCAATTTGACAAGCCTGCAAACGGCAAGCAGAACGGACTTCACGCAGGACAGCTTAAAAGCTACATTCAGCTTTGCTTGGCACTCAGCCAAATGGCAAAAGAAGTTAAGTCGGCAAGTGCAAAACCTCAGCAAACAGAAAATCCAAAATACGCAATGAGAACTTGGCTTTTGCGACTCGGCTTTATCGGTGACGAGTTCAAGACAGCAAGAGATGTGTTCACAAACAGACTTTCGGGCGACACGGCTTTTAGAAACGGCAGAGCTGCTTGAAGGAATTAGGTTAAATGCCCCATCGACCGCTTCGGCGGTCTTAAGGTGGTAGAAGAACATATCTTCGGAAAGGATTGATTTTATGAAAAGGTTATACATAGCCTACGGAAGTAACCTAAATGTAAGGCAGATGAAAACGAGATGCCCGAACGCAAAAATTCTCGGTACGGCAAAGCTGAAAGGCTGGGAGTTGCTTTTCAAAGGGAGCAAGTCGGGTTCGTACCTCACCATTGAGAAAAAGGAAAACGCCATTGTGCCTGTGGTAATTTGGGAGGTCGATAAGACCGATGAAAAAGCACTTGACCGTTACGAGGGCTATCCGACCTTCTACTACAAGAAGGATATCAAGGTGCAATACAAGGGCATCAGAACGGGCAACCGCAGAACGGTTACCGCCTTCGCCTACATTATGCACGAGGAAAGGCAAATCGGTGTGCCGAGCCTTTTCTACCTCAACACCTGTCTTGACGGTTACGATACCTTTTATTTTGACAATCAGATACTTTTCGACGCCTATCACAAGTCGAAGGAGCTGTACGAAAATGACCGATAACCTTGTTCAGTTACGCACCTGTCCCCGTTGTGGCGGGGTTTATTCCGGACACGGTGCAGTTTCAAGAGCAGACAATTTAACCGTCATCTGCCCCGATTGTGGCACGCGAGAGGCTCTCCAGAGCATTGGTGTTGATGAGAAAGAGCAGGAGAAGATACTAATGATGATTCACCAAGTAATAGAATAGGGACCGAGAATAAATCTCAGTCCCTGCTTTTAAGGAAGTTTCGTTCTGTATGTGGTGATGACTTCTTCCCTATTCTTTGGCGGATCATACACAAGCAATTCATTAATATCGCAATTAAGTACCGTACATATTCTATCAAGATACTCAAGATTAACTCTTTCACACATTTCATGATACATATCATTGATAGTTGACGGTCTTATACCCGTTCTTCGTGCAAGATCAGCCTGTGTCCAGCGAACTTTGCCAAGTTTTCTGGACAGCAAAATTCTGATAGCCATTTCCTACTGCTCCTTCTGTTATAATTTACCATTTATCAATAAAATCGTCTGCTACACGGTGTTTTCTATCACTTATCCGTGGATATTAACGAAATTAGTTAATAAATTGTATTTATATAAGGTTAATAGCAGTAGCGCCATTCTGACCATACAAAATTTTAAATCAAAGGAGACTAAGATTATGACTAATAAAGGGAGACTAAGATTATGACTAATAAAGAAATTGAAGAAAAAGTAAAAAATCTTCTGTTGCGACTTGGTATTAAGGTGAGCCTGTCAGGTTTCAGAAATGCAACTTATGTAATCACTAAGCTGATAGAATACAAATTAAAAGATGAGACTTCAAAAATTAAATTTGGTCGATTATATGAAGAAGTTGCGGAGGCAACAAATTCTAAAGGAACCAGAATTGAGAGATCCATAAGGCACGCAATCGATACAACTTTTTATCATTGCCCAGAATATTGGGAAGAAGTTTTGAACTGCAAAATTATCAGTGATAATTTGACTGTTACTGAATTTCTTTCACTATGTGCAGAAAAACTTATTTCTGAAATTACAGAGTAAGAGGTAACAATGACATCAATTAAAGTTAAACCATCGTTTGTTAGAGAGTGTGTAACCGTCAAATAAATCCACGTCTTGAAACCTATTATGAACCATGCGAAAATTAACATGAATACGTTCATCTACAATCGAATACATATGTAGACGAT
>CACXYD010000078.1 GCA_902771755.1 uncultured Ruminococcus sp.
AGATCCGTCATGTATCGCACTTTACTTTGTATCCCGTCTTGCAAGCCATTATGTAAAGGTTGTTCTTTCGGGTGAGGGTGCAGACGAATTGTTCGGCGGTTACACCTGCTACAACGATCCGAGAGTGTTCAAGGTTTATCAGACAATTGTTCCGCATTGCATCAGAAAGGCAATCAGAGCAATCTGCAAAAAGCTCCCCGACATCAAGGGCAGAGATTACCTTATCCGTGCGTGTGACAAGCTTGAGGAGCGTTATATCGGTAACGCATTTATGTATGACTACAAGCAGAAACAGGAGCTTTTGAAAGATCCGTCAATTGCAACACGCCCGCAGGACCTTACAAGAAAATATTACTATCGTTGTCGTAAGTATGACGATGTTACAAAGATGCAGTATCTCGACATCAATATGTGGATGGTTGGCGATATTCTTCTTAAAGCCGACCGTATGAGTATGGCTAACTCGCTTGAACTTCGTGTTCCGTTCCTTGATAAGGAAGTTTTCAAGGTTGCGTCATCGCTCCCGACAAGACTTCGCTGCAACAAGCACAACACAAAGTATGCAATGCGTAAGGCTGCCGTTCGTCATATGCCCGAGGCTACTGCCGAAAAAGAGAAACTCGGTTTCCCTGTTCCTACAAGAGTATGGCTCCGTGATGAGAAGTATTATAATGTTGTTAAGACAAAGTTCAAGGGCAAAACTGCCGAGAAATTCTTCAACACAGATGTTCTTGTTTCATGGCTCGACAGCCACTTCAGCGGCAAAGAGGATAACAGCAGACGAGTTTGGACAATTTATGTGTTCCTCGTATGGTATGATATCTATTTTGATGAGGACAGCGAAAAGGTTGAAAAGCCTGTAAATCACCTTGACGAACTCAAGGCTATTGCTGAGGCAAGACGAGAAAAGCAGATTGACGCTCCGGGTGAGGTTATTATGGCTGCCGCAGAGGAGATTGACGAAAATTACGATGCTCCTAACTTTGGCGTTGACAAGTCAAAAAAAAATGACGAATCTGCCAAAAATGCGGAAGAACCCGTAAAAGAAGAATCTGCAGAAGATGTGGCAGAGGAAGTTGAAGTTCCCGATGACGGCAACGAGCCTGCAATCGTTGAGCCTGAGGAAGAACCCGAGGTTAAAGAAGAACCTAAAAAAGAGGAGTATGTGAACATCTCAAATCCCGAGGATAACGAGATTTACGATGCTCCGAAAAAGCCGTCAACGCCACAGGAGCAGATGCAAATGACTATTGACAGCATTGAAAAAAGATCAAAATATCTTGACGAGCCGAATGTAATCTCGGACGAGGCTGTTGATAATATCGTAAACTCAATTTCATTCTTTGATGACGAGGACGATAAAAATTAATCAAAGTTATTAAAAATAACAAAATAAACAAGGGCAACCGAGGTTGCCCTTGAATTATATAACCCGATTTAAACCACCACTCCGAGGCAGAGGATGTTTTGAAGGATTTTGTATTCTTCTTCAAAGTCGGAGAGGGGGAGGGGATTTTTGCCGAGTCCCATTTCTACGGTGAGGGCAGGTCGGCGGAATTTTTCGATGAACCAATCCTTAAATCCACCGCCTGTGGCAATCTCCTCGGGAAAGGCTATATTGTAGCCGCTTGCCTGTGAGAACATGGACGCAAGTCGAAAACTCAGAACAGGTGTGTGTCTGCCGAACGAGCAGTAAATTTCCCGTCCCTGACTGTGCAAAGCGATTGCCCGTTCAAAATCAATATTGCGACAAAGTGTTGTAAGCGCCTTTGTTTCGGGTTCGCTTTCGGGATGATTGCCACCGAATCTTGTCGGTGCAGGACACTTGATATTGTTTTTCAATTCAAGCTGTTTAAGCTTGCACCAGCCGGCATTGAAGTTGTGGTTTATGTCAACTCCACGAGCATTTGCCTGCCATTTATATGTATCGGTGCAGACCTTTTCAACGAGCGGTTTGTATTTGAATGCGGCATCACTTCCGTGCAAGGCAATTTCCGTGCCGTCAGGATTCACGCATGGCACAATCGTAAGTCCACGAATGCTTAAAAAATTCCCGATTTTGCATCCGCCGACAGTTCTGTCGCTTTCCATTGCCTCGCAACATTCTTCAAAAAATTTCAGCAGAGCAAGTATTGTGAGATATTCCGAGCCGTGAAAACCGCCGCAGTAGAGTACACGATTCTTGGTGTTGCCGATGTGCAGAACATCAATACCCCTTCCGCACACGCTTTTTCCGGCAAAGCAATGCTTGATGAACTTGTACCTGCCGCAAAGCTCGTTTATGATTTCTTTGCGTGTTTTGTAATCGGGAAAAACATTATAATCGGGCATAACAAAATCCTTTCCTTTCGATAATTCAATCTTTAAAACGGAGGCATAATTATGGAACTTTTTGAAAAAACTCTTGACAGCAAGAAAATTTTTGACGGCAGAGTTCTGCATATTGTTCTTGACGAAGTGGAACTTCCTGACGGTAAAAAGTCAAAGAGAGAGGTTGTCAATCATCCGGGCGGAGTATGCGTTGCCGCTCTTGACGAGGACAATAACCTTTCGTTTGTAAGGCAGTTTCGCTATCCGTACAAGGAGGTTGTGCTTGAACTTCCAGCCGGCAAGCTTGAAAAGGGTTCTACTCCGCTTGAAAACGGAAAGCGTGAACTTCTTGAAGAAACGGGGCTTGAGGGCTACTCCTACATTTCTCTCGGTCAGGTTTACCCGTCACCCGGATACACTTCGGAAATTATTCATCTTTATGCCTGTCGGGTAAAGTCACAGGGTGAACAAAAGCTTGACGAGGGTGAATTTTTGAATGTTGAAAAAATCTCCCTTGACAAAGCCGTTGAAATGGTGCTTAACAACATGATTCCCGACTCCAAAACACAGATTGCCGTTTTAAAGACTGCCGCACTTTTGAAAAGCGGTAAAATTTAATTTAATCATAGGAAATATATATGCAGAATTTTACTGTTTCAGAACACGAAAAATTGAATACTGCCGTTGCTCTCGGATTTTTTGACGGACTTCACAAAGGACACCGAAAGGTTATTCTCTCGGCTGTTGAACAGAAGAAAAACGGACTTTTGCCCGTGTGCTTTACATTTGCTCAAAGTCCGAAAGAAATTCTCGGAAAATCTCCGAAGGGTGCGCTTATGACAACGGAAGATAAGCTGAAAACGCTTGAAAGCTTGGGGGTTGAACACACATTCAGCCTTGACTTCAAAAAGCTGATGAATATGTCTGCAAAGGATTTTGTCGAGAAAATTATTTTCGGCGACCTCAACGCAAAGTTTGTTGTCTGCGGTTTTAACTATCATTTCGGAAAGAACGGTGAGGGCGATACCGATTTGCTCAAAAAGCTTTGTGACGAGAACGGTACAAAGCTTAAAGTGATTGAGCCTGAGCGTGACGGGGATGATGTTGTTTCGTCAACACTTATTCGTTCGCTTGTAGGTGAGGGCAACATCAGCCGTGCTAATAAGCTTTTATGCTCACAATTCGGATTTTCAGCCGTGATTACCCACGGAAAAAGGCTTGGCAGAGAACTCGGAACTCCGACAATCAATCAGAAACTTCCCGAAAATCTTGCCGTGCCGAAATACGGCGTCTATGCGTCTGCCGTTACGCTTGAAAACGGCGAGGTCTATTGCGGTGTGACTAATATCGGTATAAAGCCGACAGTCGGCGGAACTGAACTTCTGAGCGAAACATGGATGCCCGATTTTAACGGCGGTGAAATCTACGGTCAGACAGCCGATGTCCGTCTGCTTGATTTCATCCGCCCCGAAAAAAAGTTTGATAATATCACAGAATTAAAAAATGCCATAACCGACAATGCAGTTACGGCAAAAGAAATTTTTGACGATATGACAAACGGTAAATAATGTAATATGTAAACAACCCGTCCGATGCTTGAATGTGTCTGACGGGTTTGTTATAATTATAAGAAGGGAAGGTGGAAAGTATGAAATTAAAGAGGATAATATCGGCAATTGTTGCGGGTGGTTTGCTTGTTATGTCATACACAACACCGTTTAGTGCGGTGACAGTTCAATCGGATAATTTTGAGCTCAGCGTAATTGACGCTACAAATGTGCAAAAATATGTTGTTGGTATGATTGACCTGACCGATGATGAAAAATCTCGATATGATACAAACGAGGATAATCTGCTTACGGTTATTGATGCGACCAATATTCAGAAAATTCTGGTGGGCTTGCAACCCGATATATATGAACCGACAACAGAAATTACAGAGCCTACAACATCTGTTGATACAGAACCGACAAGCGTGGATTATACAGAGAAAACAACAGAACCGACTGACCAACTGCCGTCCGAATCTACCACGGAAACGATTACTCAGCCGTCAACGGATTCTAACGAACCGCCTACGGAAGAAGTGACCGAACCGACAACTGTTCCTATTACATCCGTACCTACCGATATTTCAATAAATAAATCGGAAATAGTTCTCGGAATAAGCGAAACATATACTTTGAATGTTATTGTTGAAAACGGTGATATATCACAGGTTACTTTTGCGACAAGCAACAGTAAGGTTGCAGTTGTTGACAATAACGGAAAAATAACCGCTGTCGGCACAGGTACTGCTATAATCACGGCAAAGACATATAACGGATTAAAATCCGAGTGTGTTGTTACTGTTAAAAAGCTTGCAGACAGCATAAAGCTTGACAAAACAAGTATCGCCCTTGGCATAGGCGAACAGTATGATTTTTCAAGTTCCGTACCAAACGGCACTGCTGCTTATTTTCGCTCTTATTATTCCGACAATTCGGGTGTTGCGTCTGTTGAACAGAACGGCGGACTTATGACTGCAAGGGCAGTCGGTACAACGATAATCCGTTGTAAAATGACAAACGGTCTTGAGGCGACTTGCTCCGTTACAGTCAGACCGCTTGCAACATCCGTAACTTTGAATTCAAAAGAAATTGTAATGTATATAGGTCAGAGTTTTGACCTCAACAGCAGTATACCGAACGAAACGGCGGCATATTACAGGCTTTACTCGTCAAGCAATTCAAAAATTGCAACAGTTACTCAATCGGGCGGTGTTGTCAAAGGAGTAGCTACGGGAAAAACAACCGTAACCTGTACTCTCAGTAATGGCAAGAAAGCCGTGTGTAATGTATACATAATGCCGCAAAGCAAGAAAATTTCAAACGCACCTTTGATTGGACAGAGCAAACTCCCGACAGGATGTGAAACCTGCAGTGCGACAATGCTATTGAATTTCTACGGGTATAAAATCTCTGAAACAACATTTGCGGATAAGTATCTGGTTAAAAAGCCTTTTGGCTACTCAAACGGTTCATACACAGGACCGGATCCGAATTGTGCTTTTGTGGGAACACCATACAGTTCCAACAGCTACGGTGCATATGCTCCGATTATGGCAAAATGTATGAATAAGTATCTTTCAGACAAATCATACAAGGCTGTAAATATTAACGGAAAAAGCCTTGAATACCTTTCGGGCAAGTATGTTGCACAAGGTCAGCCGCTTATGGTGTGGGCAACAATCAATATGTCACCGTCATTCAAGACAACTACTTGGAGAGTTAACTATACCGATGAGAACGCAAAATATAAACTCGGCAGTTACTACACTTGGCTTGCCGGTGAACATTGTCTGTTGCTCACGGGCTATGACAAAGATTATTACTATTTCAACGATCCGTGGACAAATGCACGAACCCGCTACTCAAAAAGCGTTGTGAATTCACGCTATAATGAACTCGGCAAACAGGCTGTTGTTATGGTGAAAAAATAAGAAGAACCTTCTCTGATGAATTTATCATTAGGGAAGGTTATTTTCTTTTATTTGTTAGTATATGGCATAAACTATAATGGGTTAGTTAAGTGCTGAATTGATTCTTGACATTATATCGGTTGACCGATATAATAATGGTGAGGTGAACAACTATGTATATTAATGAATTGCTGAAACAAAATAAAATGTCAAAATACCGCCTTGCAAAAGATAGCGGCTTACCTCAAACAACTATTACTGATATATGCAGTGGAAAAGCAAGTGTAGAAAAATGTTCGGCATTAACGCTGTATAAAATTGCAAAGGTACTGAATGTATCAATTGAAAGCATTATAGAAAATGAAGCTAATAATGACTTGCGTTTCTCTTACAGAACTGATTTTGAAGTCTTTAAGAGTAACATTTGCCATTTGGTTAAGGATAAGGGCGATGTGAATTTTCTGATTGATATTTTGTCGAAAAATGAAATACGAAAATTATATTCTCGTAAATGGTATGCAGAGGCGTTTTATTTGCTTGCTATGGTTGATTATTTGTCAAATGTTAACGGCATCCCGTTGTGTACAAACTATAATGATATTCGCTCACATAAACTTAAAGAAAAAGTTTATCCTGCCGGAGCTGTACTGTCAGATAAAATTATGAATACCGATACACATTGTTCAGAGTGCCTTAAAAATGCTATTCCTGAATTTTTAAGATTCAACATAGTAGAAAGTGAGATCAGAAATGTCTGCTAAAATAGAATTTACAAGGAATAACTTAGATGATTATTTAAGTAAAGTGGCAAGAGAATTTCGAAAGCTGAACGGAAGAAAAATGCGTGCAGAAATCATTTTGATAGGCGGAGCATCTATTCTTGCCAATTATGGATTCCGTGACAGTACGTACGATATTGATGCACTTATTCGTGCATCAAGTGCAATGAAAGACGCAATTAACAAAGTCGGAGATGAATATGGTTTACCGAACGGTTGGCTTAACTCGGATTTTACTACGACGGATTCATATTCTCCAAATTTAATTAGGTATTCAAAATATTACAAAAGTTTCGGATATGTTTTGGATGTTCGTACTGTTTCGGGAGAGTATCTTGTTGCTATGAAACTTATGTCTGCCCGTCAATATAAGAATGATATATCCGATATTGTCGGAATTCTTAAAGAGGAAAAAGACAACGGAAACTCAATCACTCTTGATTCAATTAAAACTGCTGTGTGTAATCTGTATGGTGATTGGAATAGATTACCGCAGTATTCACAGAATCTCATTACAGAAATCATGGAAAATGATGAGTATGACAAGCTTTATGAACAATATAGAATTCAAGAAAAATCGGTAAAAAAATCTTTAATTGAATTTGATGACAAATATCCCAGTGTAGCTAATGAAGATAATATTTCTCAGATAATTGACAGCTTAAAGAATAAATCTACAAGAGCATCACACAATGAAGAAAATTAGCTATAACAAAAGGTCGCTCCCTGACGGAACGACCTTTTTTGATATGGTTGACATCATAAAATCAACTTGATACAATATAACACGAGAACACAAGGAAGTTTAAGGCGGTTAGCACTCCCGAAAGGGGGTGATATGCATGACTGAATCGGTTTTGCTGATAATTTTACTTATAGCACTCGCAGAAGTCATCAATAGCATAAAAAATAATCGCCCGACAGCCTCAAATATCGGACGATTATTTTATATTCGTTTTAAAACCTTGTGGCTAACCGCTTTTAACGGTTTTCCTTGTGTTCTCATTATATATTATGCAAAAAGCAATGTCAATATTTCATTTGAATTTTACATAGCTTAAAAATTGGGTGGTGAAGGAACTTTCCGACACCGCTTTTTTATTTGAATTCATCGTCAAGAATTTCGTCAAGGTTATTGACCATTGCTGTGATGATTTCGTATGAACCGCCGTCTGAGATTGATTTCATAAGAGCGTTTATGTTTTCTTCAAAATCTTTCGGCAAGAGGGGGCAATACTTTTTGCAGAGCTTAACCTGTCTTTTTTCGCCGGGGTGCGTCTGACGGTTGAGTGCGAAGATAACATCAAAATAGCTTTCGAGAAATGCGGTTATTCTGTGGTTGACGCTGACAATGTCGCCACGCTCCTGCGCCTTTTTA
>CACXYD010000079.1 GCA_902771755.1 uncultured Ruminococcus sp.
TGCCGAAACATATAAGAATGAAGGCGGTTGGGAACATCTTGCAAGTCAATGGGATTCTATTAAGACTCAGCTTGCAAACTACAAGGATTCAAACCTTTTAACTGCATTCATTGAGAAAAACGGCACAAACTGTTATGATACCGACAGCGTTCCCGACAGCGTTAAAAAGCTGTATGAGGAAAACGGCGGAAACGCCTATCTTGACGGTGCATACAATGCAGTTGACAGAGGTTACACGGTATTTGCACAGGTAATTGACGGAATGGATGTTGTTGACAAAATCGCCTCAGCTGAGGTTGACAAGGACGATATCCCCGTTAAGAACATTGTTATCAAGAGCGTTGAGATTACACAATATAAAGAAGAATCAACAACTCAGGCGGGTTCAACATCTGCCGAAAGCGTTACACAGCCGACCACAGTCGGATAAGGAGCGGTTATGAACAAGATGCCCGTTGTAGCGATTATGTATGACTTTGACCGTACCCTTTGCACAAAGGATATGCAGGATTACAGCTTTATCCCCCGTCTTAATATGACCGAAGATGAGTTTTGGAAATTTTCAAACGAACTCGGTCAGAGCGAGCATATGGACTCAATTCTTGCGTATATGTACGCAATGGTGAGAATGTCCCGTGAAAAGAATATTCCGCTTTTGCGAAATGACCTTGTGGAAATGGGAAAGAATGTTGAATTTTTTGACGGTGTAAAGGATTGGTTCAAAAGGATTTCCGACTTTGGCAAAAAGCTTGGAATGCAGGTTGAACATTATGTAATTTCTTCGGGTATGAAAGAAATTATTGAAGGAACGGAAATAAGCAAAAACTTCAAAAGCATTTTTGCGTGTGAGTTTCTTTATGACGAAAACGGCAATGCCGTATGGCCTAAAACCGATGTAAATTACACAAACAAAACGCAGTTTGTTTACAGAATCAACAAAGGTGTTCTTGATGTTGCGAATGATGTTGACCTCAACCGTTCAATGCCGGAGGACAGCAAACGGGTTCCGTTCTGCAATATGATTTACATAGGCGACGGACTTTCCGATGTTCCGTGCATGAAAATGATGAAAGCCTATGGCGGATATTCAATTGCAGTTTATCAGAAAAAGGACAGCAAGGTTGAGGATTTGCTGATGAAAAACAGGGTTGATTTTATCTATCCTGCCGACTATTCCGAAAACACAGGTCTTGACCTCACCGTTAAAAATATTATCAGAAAAATGGCTGTTTGCGGTCTTTTGTATGACGAAAATCATGAGCAGAAAAAAGAAATTCTCAAAAGATAATTTCGGTTAAATAAAAAATGTCAAGTATCAAAACGATGCTTGACATTTTTCTTTATTCGGTTTAATATAATTGTAGAAAAGGAGATACCTGCGATAAGCGGGTTCTCCACTGTATTGGTTAGAAACTAACCGCCGTTGGGAGAATTTTGAGCGGTTAGTTTCTTTTTGTTGCTTAGTTCCTTTTTGTTGCCAAATATGTGGTAATAAAAGAAGTGTCGGGTATCTGAAAGGTACTTGACATTTTTCTTTATTTGGTTTAATATAATTATAGAAAAGGAGATACCTGCGATAAGCGGTTCTCCCCTTGTAGATTAGAAACTAACCGCCAGAGGTTCGAAGTTCGGGCGGTTGTTTCTTTTTTTATTTAAATGTACATATGCGATATGTACGAAGAAACAATTACTTTTTGTTACCGAAAACTTGGTAACAAAGAGCGATAACGCTGACGATTAAAGTGCCGAGTAAACATACTTCGGAAATTGTCATAGTTACCACCTCCTCTTGCGAGGAGAAACCGCCTACCGTTTAATGCAGGTATCATGGTTTTATTCTAACAGTTTAATTCTTATTTGTCAATTTAAATTTCAGACGGCAGTTCTTTACGGACTGCCGTTTTTGCATATATTCTGTATAACCGAAAATATATTTTCAATCTGAAGTTAATCTGTATTTTGTGAAAAAGACTTGCAATAAACAAGCAATTCAAATATAATTTAAGTACAGAGCGTTGCTCAGATTCAATTATTGTATAGAAAATATAACAACAAACTTTTAACACAAAGGAACAAATAATGAATAAATTTCAACTTATAACCAATGAGGTAAAAAAGGTAATAAATGGCAAGGACAGGGCGGTTGTCACCACTCTGCTTGCGTTGCTCACAGGCGGAAACATTCTTATCGAGGATATTCCCGGTGTTGGCAAAACAACAATGGCGGTTGCGTTTTCAAAGGCACTCGGTCTTGAATACGGCAGAGTGCAGTTTACTCCCGACACATTGCCGTCAGATATTACGGGTTTTGCGGTTTATAACAAGGACGCAGGAAAGTTTACCTTTAACAAAGGCGCTGTGTTCTGCAATCTTTTTCTTGCAGACGAGTTAAACAGAACTTCAAGCAGAACTCAGGCGGCTTTGCTTGAGGCAATGGAAGAACGACAGGTTACTGTTGAAGGCAACACCTTTAAGCTTGAAAAGCCGTTTTCGGTTATTGCAACACAAAACCCGACAGGAGCATCGGGAACACAGCTTTTGCCCGATTCACAGGTTGACCGATTCACGGTAAGGCTTTCAATGGGATATCCCGACAGCGATGCGGAATGTAAAATGCTGCTTAACAGGAGCGGTAAAAATCCGCTTGACTCGGTAAAATGCATTGTGTCAAAAAATGAATTTCTCGAAATGCAGTCGGAAGTTCGGAATGTTTTTGTCAGCGATGATATGGCAAGATATATTGTATCGCTCATTTCATCCACAAGAAAACACCCGTTGATTTCAAGAGGTGCAAGTCCGAGAGCAACGCTTTCGCTGACCGATATGGCAAAAGCCGTTGCATTTGCAGAAGGCAGGGATTACATTGTCCCGAGAGATGTACAGAACATTTTTGTTTGCACGGTAAATCACAGGATAATTCTCAACGCAAAAGCGTCTGCCGCCAAAAAGAGCGGTGAAGAAATTCTGCACGAAATTCTCAGAAAAACTCCAAAACCGAGGACTTGAAAATGATAAGGAACATAATAATTTATCTTTGTCTGATGACGGGAACATTTTTGTTCAGCATTTTCTATTATGCCTGGTTTTCATGGTTTTTGTTTTTGACGGCTGTTTCAATTCCTATAATCTCGCTTTTGCTGAGTTTGCCGTTTATGATACGATGTGCGTGTTCGGAAATTGAGATTTTTGCAAAAGAAAATGTTTTTATCAAAGATGATTTTTACATTGCAATTGCGGGTAAAAAGAGAAAACCTCTCTTTTGCCCTATGATGACTCTCAAAATAAAATCAAAAAACCTGACAACCGACTTTTGCGAGAACATAAGAATCAGATTTTCGGGTACATTTACAAAGCCGTTAATCAGACAATGTAACAACCTTACTCAGCGTTGCGGACAGCTTGACATCGTCTGCAAGAACGGTAAAATTTACGATATTCTCGGCATATTTTTTATTCCGATAAAGATTAAAAATCATAACTTTGTTCGTGTTCTTCCAAAACAACAAAAGCCGAAAGTTATCCCCGACAGCAGTAATTTTACGGTCACGGGATACAAACCGAAACCTGTCGGCAACAGCGAAATTTATGAACTTCGTGAATATCGACACGGGGACAGTCTGCGTAATGTTCATTGGAAACTTTCCTCAAAAAGCGATGAGCTGATTGTTAAAGAGCCGAATATTCCGATAATCAAAAACTGCCTTATAATGCCGTATCTAAGCAATAATGCAGATGAAAATGACATTGTTTTTGCAAAGCTGATGTATGTCTGCCGATATATGATTAAGAACATCGGCATATGTTTTGCCTGCGACAGGAACGGTAATCTTTTTGAAATAAGAACCGAAAGCGATATATTAAACTATTTTTCCGCACTCTATCTTAACACGGAGAACAACTTTGTTGCCGACACAAACGATTTCCAGCATTATAGTATATTTGCCGATCGTGAGGAGGTGGACTTGTTGTGAAGAACAAAACAAGCTTTACAATTGACCTCCTTCTCTGCATAACATTGATTTCAAGCCTGTTTTACTGCCTTGTAACCTCTTTTGATATAAAAACAGAATGGTACATCATAGTAGTTCCAACAGCAATTTTCTGCACAATTTACGGATTGCTTGCCTCCCTTGTTAAAAAGACGGGCGTGTTATTTATCAGCGTGGCAATCACGATGATTGTGTTCGTATTCACTCTGCTGTTTTCACTTGAAACAATTCTCGCACAACTGAGCTATGTGATTACACAAATTTTAAAATGGCTTTCACAATATCTGCCGTTGCACGATAAAATAATTCTCGGTGACACACTCGGCACAAGTGCTACGGGACTGTTTGTATTCGCTTCGGCAATACTGAGTGCTGTTTTTACAATCAGCCTCATACGCTACAACAGAATTCTTATTCCGTCGTTGCTGTCAATAATTCTGATTACGCCGTGTTTCATTCTTGTAAACACATTGCCGTCACTTGTGTGTCTTTTTATTGCAATTGCAAGCCTTATTGCCTTGTACATTTCAAAGAACACACGAAAATTCAGGCCGTCACAAGGCGGTACGATTGCGGCAATTTCATTCGGAATAATGCTTGTTGTGATGACAATTCTGCTTGCGTTCAATCCGATTGAAAAATATGAGCGTTTTGATTGGCAGGAAAATCTTTTGCAGAGCATTGAAAACAGCTTTAATATTGATGACGGACGAAAAACTTCCGCAGAAAAAGACCTTAATGGAATCAAAGGTTCGCTTGAAGAAAAAGAAAACCTCAACGATATTTCTCCGCTGACGCAGACGCATACACCTGTTATGACGGTTACTTCGGCAGTAGGCGGTAATATCTACCTTAAAGGCACTGCGTATGCCGATTATAGTGATAACACATGGAGTATACTTTCCGACAATGATGTCGCAAAGTATCCGCAGGATTTCGTACCGTTTACGGCAACAATCGGAAACAACGCCTTAACCGATACAAGAGTTCATATGTTGAACAAAAGCGAGATTGCCTATGTTCCCTATTTTATGGAAAATCTTCCCGACAATCTCAATTCGATTGCCGATGTGTGTGTAAAAAACGATGCGGATAAAAACAAATTTAATTATTCGCACTATCCGTTTTATGCCGAAAACACATACAGATATAATAATTCAGCCGATGCGGAAGATTACAAAGCCTTTGTGTATGACACCTATCTTGAGATTCCGAGAGCAACGGAAATTGAATTGCGCAGAATTGCAGAACAAGAGGGTTTTCTCGACTCGGAACTTACCGTTTCCGAAACGGTTGAAATGGTGAAAAACTATATTTCAAACAGCAAAACCTACTCGCTGAAAACTCCGAAAATGCCGTCGGGCAAAGATTTTGCAACTTGGTTTCTCAATGAGAGCGACACGGGATATTGCGTTCATTTTGCCACGGCTGGTACGCTTATGCTGAGAGCTCTCGAGATTCCGGCAAGGTATGTTACGGGTTACTATGCGACCGCATATGCAAATCAGACCGTGACCGTAACAACCGACAACGCTCACGCATGGGTTGAGTATTACAGCGATACAGCCGGTTGGATTCCGCTTGAATGTACACCGTCATCATTTCAGCCCGCAAGATATATCGGCTCTCAAAGTGCAAGCGGCGACAGTACAGACACAACTCAAACAACAACTGTTGCGCCAACAACAGCACCGACTGCTCCGACAAACGGAATGGTTTCTCACAACACAAAACCGAAAAATGACAGTAAATCTTCATTTGAATTTAACGGATTTACAATCACAATGATGTCGGTAGGAGTTGTTTCCGTTGTTCTGATTGTAATTTTCTTAAAAAGAAATATAATTCTCAAAAAGAGAAAACAAAAATTTGAAACAGGAAGAAATAATAAGCGTGCAATCTGCATTTACAAAGAGCTTAAAAATCTCACGAAAATTTCACATATTCTAATTACCGATGAAGTGAAATCCGTGTATGAAAAGGCGAGATTCAGCAATCACATGATAAGCGATGATGAACTGAAAATTATTGAAAGCGCTTATTATAATTCTGTTGAGGAAATTTACAACAATCTTCCTCGCATTCAAAAGCCGTATTGCAAGTTTATAAAGGCAATAAAATAAGAAATGCTCCCGTACAATTCGGGAGCGTTTTTGTTATAGTGTACAATTTTAATCGTAGTAAATTATGCAAAGTGACAGTTTTTTCTGTTACAGCTAAATTTTGTGTTTACATTTATTTATTTTATCAATATCTTTTTATTCCATTCAGATGTATAATTATCGTACCGAAAGGGATAAAATTTAAGGAGGCTTATTATGAAAAAATTTTCGGCAATTATATTGTCAATTATGATGCTTTGTTTAATCATTGTTCCGACTGCTTGTTCGGACAAACAAAATACCGATGCTAAAAATCAAGAAGGATATTCCGAATATGTAAAATGTCTGCTTAACGGCAAAGACAGCGGAATAGTCAGCACTTCGCTTGCAGACAACGAAAATGCTCTTAAATATTATAAAAGCAATCTCAGAAAAAGCGGTGATTTTATGATTAGCGATGTTGAGGGCGGAGTTTGTATCAATCAATATCTCGGCAATGACTACGATGTTACAATCCCCGAAAAGCTTGACAGCAAGCCTGTTATAATGCTCGGCGGTTATCTCTACGATGATAATAATTCTTCATCAGAAATATTCGGTGCTTTTTCAAACGCAAACCTTAACAGCATAACAATTAAAGTTCCGTCAAGCGTAAAGTATATCGACTCCTCACTTATGTTCCATTATTCGGGTATGGTTGACAGTTACTTAATCGACAACAGCAAAACTTATTATACATTTGAAGTTGATAAAGATAATCCGTACTTTACTTCCGAGGGCGGTTGCCTTTACTCAAAGGATATGAAAACTTTAAACTATATTAACTTCAATTACTATGTAAAGGACAATAACGAAAAGACAGAATTCAAAGTGAATGACACCGTAGAAAATTTTGACTTGGTTGAAAACATTCCGTCCGATTTGTCGGTATGTTTTGAGTTTGGAAAGAACATCAAAGAAATCAATGCAAATATTGATTACGGTGAGGACGGCAATAAGCCAAATAAGGAGCTTGCGGAAAAATCCGGTCTTTCGGTAAAAGGCTACAAAGGAACTGCCGCTGAAAAGTGGGCAAATGAACAATATCTAAACTTTATCGCAATTGAATAACAACAACAAAAGGCTCTTGAAACAACTCAAGAGCCTTAAATTTTGCTTTGTATTATTTTAGAAGATTGTCCCTGTCATAATAATCCTTATCGACAAACTCGTCCTTTTCGTCAAGATTATTTTCACTGCTCTTGAAAAGTCCCGAGCCAAAACGATAATCGTGATTTGCCATTCTGCGAATTCCGTAAGCAAGAATTGCAACACATACCAAAAGCCAGAATACTAACCAAAACATAAACAACACCTCTCAAAAGCAATACAATGTTAATATTTTTGTTTAGCTGATTATATCATCACAACATTATATTGTCAATATATTTTTATTAATATTCATTAATAAATGTAAGAACTTTTCTAACAGTTTCAACACTCAATTTATCTGTATTACCATTTTTCAAAAACGCATTGACATTACCTGCATTAAGGTTCAATTCCTTATAAATGCGGTAGTTTGTAATACGCTTTTGCTGTTTAACTTCACAGATTTTTTTATACATCAAGTTTTTGATTTTTGTTTCAATATTGTGTTTGTTTAATCTGTAAAGGTAGTTATCATAGATTGTTTTGTACTCACTTAATTCTTTTTCAGAAAGATATTTTTCAATATTATCGCCGGTAATTCCCGAAAGTTTTCCGCAACCGTCATTAAGATAGTCGTACTTTTTAAGAAGTTTATTCTTTAAATTTTCATCCGTAAACATCATAAGATAAAGGCACAAAGCGTCTAGTTGTGAAAGAAGATACCCTTTAAATGTCAATGCTCTCATTTAAACCTCTCCTTATAGTCTTTATAATGCTCTAAAAGAATATTTTTATCAAAATCAGTCAACATTCCATAACAAACATCATCAATTAGTTTATCGAGCAAATCCCAATCCAAAGAATTGTAAACTAACTCATTTTCAATATCCTCCACATCTTTTCCTCGCATTGCACACAATTTTGACACTACCAAATCTTCAAGTGATAAGGTGTAAAAATTAACTTTCTTGGTTGGTATATCAACTTTTACAATTCGTTCAAGATAGTTTTCAGGAAAATTAATTCTGTACGCATTTACATTCATATTTATATTATACAACTCTAAAAGTTGTTTTATTTCATCACTTGCGTCAATTGAATCAATATCATGTGTTGATCTGTAAATTTTCTTCATTAACACAAGAGCACTTCCGCCTGCAATAACACAAGTGTAAACATCATCGGAGGTATCAATCAATGCCATATCTCTATCTACCTGTAAAAGTCTTTCAATAATTTCTTTTTCATATAAGTTCATTGTTACACCTCTTTATTATATTTATTTTTGAATAATAGTATTATTCAATTTCTATTATATTTAAATTAATTTTTTTGTCAACAAAAAATTGTAATTTACAAACATAATTTTGCAAGTTAGGGTTCGGTACTGTTAATTTTCTTTTTGATATGGTAAAATGGTTGGTGAACGGAGGGAATGCGATGTTTAATGTTACAATCCGTCAGGTTGGGATTGAGGAACGGGAAGAAATTATAATTTGCTGTCACGAAATCAGCGACGAAGTTATGTCGCTTGCAAACAGCATTAAGGGGCAGAAAAACTTTCTTCTTGCGTCAAAAAACGGTGAGATGTTCAAGCTTGACACAAAGGAAATTTTCTACATAGAATCGGTTGACAACAAAACCTTTATATACTGCAAAAACAATGTTTATGAAACAAAACAAAAGTTGTATGAACTTGAAGAAATTTTAAAAGGCACAAAATTTTTCAGATGCTCAAAGTCAATGATACTGAACATCGGCAAAATCCGTTCCGTGTCACCGTCTGTCAACAGCCGATTTGAGGCAAAGCTTGTAAACGGTGAAACGGCAATTATTTCAAGGCAGTATGTGCCGACCTTGAAGAAAAAGCTTGGAATGTGAGGTATTGTTATGAATGATTCTTTAAAAGAAATTATAAAAGAAGTCATAAAGGACTTTTTCATAATCACGGTTGCAATGCTTTTTGTTGTAAGCCTTGCAAATTCAATTGCGTTAATAGAATACTATCCCCCATATTTTCCGTGGGTTGTAATGGGAACGGGTGCGGTAACTTCAATTCCGACTCTGCTTTTTTACTTTAAAGAAGAGCCCACCAAACTGCAGGCACGCATACGCATTGCCATTCATTTCTGCCTTATTCAGGCAATTGTTATGACCGAAGGATTTCTGCTCGGTTGGTATGACAGCATTCCTATGGCTCTTATGATTTTTGGAATGATTACCGCCGTGTATCTGATGACATTTCTTTTCAGCTACATTACACGAACAAACACGGCAAAATCAATTAATGAGTCGCTCAAAAAGTTTAACGCTGACGAGGATTATCAGGACGAATAACTGCATTTTGACATACAAAATTGCAACTTACTCCCCTCTTTTTGCAACACAGCTAAAATTGCTTTTCTTTTGAATTGCAAGGTGCTACTATGTTGACAGAAGGAGGGGATTTTTAATGAGTAACATAATCGAAGTTAAAAATCTTGTAAAGAATTATAAAGATGTTCACGCAGTAAATGATATATCATTCACGGTTGAAGAAGGTTCGTTTTTCGCATTTCTCGGAATAAACGGTGCAGGCAAATCAACCACAATCAACATTCTTTGTACGGTGCTTGAAAAAACATCGGGCAATGTTAAAATAGGCGGATATGACCTTGACAAAGAAAAGAACAAAATCAAGGAACTTATCGGAATTGTTTTTCAGGGTTCTGTACTCGACAAACAGCTTACCGTTAAGGAAAACCTTGAATCGAGAGCGTCATATTACGGACTCAACAAAAAAGAAATTGCCAAAAGGATTGAAAGCCTTACACAAACATTTGACCTTTCAAAAATTCTTAAAAGAAAATACGGCACATTGAGCGGTGGTCAGCGCAGACGGGTTGACATTGCAAGGGCGCTTATTAACCGACCGAAACTTCTGTTCCTTGACGAACCGACAACGGGACTTGATCCGAAAACAAGGTTGCAGGTGTGGGAAATTATCCACAATCTTCGCAAAGAAACAGGACTTACGGTATTCCTCACAACCCACTATATGGAAGAAACCGTTGACTGCGACAATGTGGTGATTATTGATTCGGGCAAAATTGTTGCAAACGATTCTCCGCACAATCTCAAAAAAGATTATTCGTCAAACAGCCTTGTATGGTACACCGAAGAAAATTCTGAAAACGATAATCTTCTCAAAGCTGATAATCTCGAATTTGAAAGAGTCGGCGATGCGTACAAAATCAAAATTAAGGACAGCAGACAGGCTCTTGAGATTGCAAACAAGCACGCTGAAATTGCGGATTTTGAGATTATCAAAGGCAATATGGACGATGTATTTTTGACTGTAACGGGTAAAAGGCTGGGTGACTGATATGAAATTTCAAAGAACACTTTGCTCATACAAGGGTATGACAAAACGAAATATTAAGGTATATTTAAAGGACAAAACCGCAATCATCTTCTCAATGATGACGCAGATTATCATACTCGGACTTTATCTTTTGTTTCTCAAGCAGAATTATGTAGATTCAATGACTTCAATGCTTGACGGATTTAACATCAAAACAGAGGACAATCTTATTAACGCACTTGTAAACTCATGGCTTGTATCGGGTGTTATCGGAACATCTGTTGTAACGGTTGCAATGAACTCGCTTTCAGTTATGATTTCAGACAAGCAGAACAAGATTGACTACGACTACAACGCCTCTTCCGTAAAAGGCAGTACGGTTGTTCTCTCCTACTTTTCGGGTGCGGTTGTAAACACAATTGTAATCAGCGCAATTTTGCTGATGGCAGGCATCGCATTTTCGTGCATATCGGGTTCAAACTTTCCCGAATTTTCAGAGCTTTTAAAATTGTACGGACTTGTAATTTTAGGCTCTGTTTCGGCTGTACTTATACTTATGTTTGTTGCGTCATTTTTCAAAAAGAATTCAACCTATGCCGCATTCAATACACTTGTTTCGGTTGCAATCGGTTTTGTAATCGGTGCATACATTCCCGTCAGCCAGTTTTCGGACGGAGTTCAGACATTTGTAAATCTTATCCCCGGTTCACACATTGCGGCTATGATAAGAAATGTGCTTGTCAGCCCGTGCATTAACGATATTTCAACCTCACTTGCAGGAGCCGACCACGGAATGTTTGCCACAGAGGCAGAAAAAGCATTTGCCACCAACCTTAACCTTTTCGGAAATGAAGTGGATTTCACATTTTTGATGATGTACTCAATCGGTGCAATCATACTTTTCCTTATCCTCAATCTTGTATCCTACAAATTCAGCTCAAAACACAAAGACTGATTTATGACAGTTAAAAAGGGGCTGTGAAGAAATGAAGTTTAAAACTTCGTTCTTCACAGCCTGACTTGTTTTGTGCAATCAACTGTAGGGGCGGATATTATCCGCCCGCTCTGATGAAATTTTATGTTTATGCTCATATGTTTTGACATAATAAAAGCCGTGCGATATTTTGTAGCGGCGAACCGTGTTCGCCGCTACGGTATTACAGAAGCTTTGCAACATTTATATAAGGATATATATAAACCGCAAAAGGCACATAACCGAAAACCATGACGGTTATGTGCCTTCTTGTTTTTGTAAGGCTGTTTTTTCACAGCCACCTGATTTTATATATAATTACTTCCAAACTTCTTCTGCGATTTCTTTTACAAGAGCAAGCTTTGCCCACTGTTCTTCCTCGGTAAGCTTGTTACCGATTTCGCATGATGCAAAACCGCACTGTGGGCTGAGGTACAATCTGTCAAGCGGAATATACTTTGCCGCCTCATGAATACGATTGATTACAGTCTGCTTGTCCTCAAGAACAGGTGACTTTGTTGTAATAAGACCGAGAACAACCTTTTTGTCACCGCTCACATATTTTAACGGCTCAAAACCGCCTGAACGCTCATCGTCAAACTCAAGGTAATAAGCGTTGACATTTTCTTCACCGAAAAGCTTTTCTGCAACAGGATCATATGCGCCGCTGCTGAAGTATGCAGAATGATAGTTACCTCTGCAAACATGAGTGTTGATTACAAGGTCATCAGGCTTGCCCTCAATTGCAAGGTTGTTTACCTTGAGAAGTTTCTCGCTGATGTCCTTAAAATCCGCGTCCTCGCCGTAGCGTGCAACACTACCCTCTGCAACGAGAACACCCCATGTGCAGTCGTCAAACTGGATATTTCTGCATCCTGCATCGTAAAGGTCTTTAATTACCTTTTTGTAGCCGTTAGCAATATCGTTGATAAATTCTTCATCTGTCGGATAGAACTTTCTTGTTGTTTCAATATTTGCAGGAATGATGAACTGCTGGAAGAACTGCGCCGGAGCAGGAATTGTCTGCTTTGCAACCGTGTTTTCGTCCTCAAGAGCCTTTACGAATTTGTAATGCTCAACAAACGGATGGCTGTCAACCGAGATTTTGCCCGAAAGCCATGTGTCGTCAATCAAAGCCTGTTCGCCGTGGAATGTAACACCGTTTTCTGTCTTTTTAATCCGTTCAATGACCTTGCTTCTTAGGGCGGGCTTAAACTGGGAGGGATAAATGACGTCAAGTACATCCTCCGGATATAGGAAACGATAAGCTTGAACGGTCGGTTCAAGTACAGCATTAGGGACCACGAACATTGCTTTGTTTGATAATCCAATCCGCACTCTCTCGTGAATCCCCGCTGCCATCGCATATGTTTTACCTGCTCCAACATCGTGGTCGAGGAGCACGTTGTTTGGTGACAAAACTATACGGGCAATAGCTGCGCGCTGATGATCATACAGCTTAACATCTGTGTTCATATCCGGAAGTATTAAGAAGTCCCCCTTGTAATGGGGGATTTGATA
>CACXYD010000080.1 GCA_902771755.1 uncultured Ruminococcus sp.
TGCTTTTGCAAAAGAAAAATACGAATCATCTGCACGATACCCATTTATTATATCGTAGCCTTTGTAATCTATTGCAAAATTTTCGTTTATATATTTTTTAGCCTGTACAGCAACAGAGGTGTTAATACTGAATTTTCGATTTTCAAGCAATACATATAACCAATTTAAAATGTTATAGTTTCCGCCTGTCAGCGATAGAATAGACAGATTATTAACTTCAAGAATATATTTATTTGCATAACCGTCTGTATTATTAAGGCAAGCCCATTCTTTTGCAAGGTCAAGATTTTCCGTACAATAAAAGCCCTGACCATAATCGTTGTTTTTATTACCAAAACCAAATATTGGTTTTCTTATTATTTTTTCCGAACCGTGATATAAAACTATTTTATTATCCATAGTATCACCTCTCAGTATCTTTACATAGATATATCGTTTTAACGATAGTTATTAATCATATTATATATTTACAACTATATTTTGTCAATGAAACAAACAAAAAAGCAGAAAGTTTTACTTACTTTCTGCCTTGGAATTCAATTATAAACTGATTTTTGGTTAAAACTCGTAATGCGACCACATAGAGATTATCTTTACTACCTTTTCCTCCTCATAAACCATATAGACAAGCCTGTGCTGAGAATTTATTCTGCGTGAATAGCATTGTTTCAGATTGCCGATAAGCCGTTCATAAGGTGGTGGATTTTGAAAAGGATTTTCGCTGATAAGTTCAAGCAAATTCTGCACATTACGCTTTAATGCAGGATACTGCTTAATTTTTTCCTTATCTTTTTGTGCTGATTTTGTAATCATCAGTTTGTAATTACCACTCAAATTCTTCACACTCCTCAAGGGGAGTTTCAATTCCGTCCTTTAATTTTTCACTCATACCGGGAATTGAATTAAGATACATTGTTTCAACAAGATTATTATACTCTTCTTCGCTTATAAGCACAGCATTTCCGCTTTTGGTACTGATGTTTATAGGTTCATTATACTTTACAGTCTGGTCAATCAATTCAAAAATCTGTTTTCTGAAATTAGTTACATTAGTGTTAATCATAATCGCACCTCCTGTATTATTATATGTACATTATAGCGTACATATAATAGAAAGTCAATATTTTTTTAATGCCAAAAGTCGGGCAACAGAAATTTTGCATTTTGCAAATCTGCTACCCGACCTAAATTTTCAATTTTCAACTTTCAATTTTCAATTTGTAAACAGCTTAAATCCCATAATGACAACACCTAACACCACGAGGACGATACCTGTAGCACGATTAAGGGTTTTAGGCTTGGCTTTGTTTGCAAAGACGGCGGCAATTCTCGCCCAAACAAGGGTGAAAACTATGCAGAGAATGAACACGAACCAATCTGGTGTACCGCCAATCATAAAGTGCGAAACTGCGCCTGTAAGGGCGGTGAATGTCATGATGAACACGCTTGTGCCGACAGCGGTTTTCAGCTCATAATTCAGCACGCTTGTCAAAATCAAAAGCATCATCATTCCGCCGCCTGCACCGATAAATCCGCAGATAAAGCCGATTAACATTCCGCAGATTACGGACTGGATTGCCCTCTTTTTTGCCGACACACCGAGCATAGCCTCTTTGGTTGTCATAACGGGACGGACGATAAATTTTATGCCGAGCAAAAATGTCATAAACACGGAAAATCCGCCCATTGTAGCTGACGGAACAATGCTTGCAACATAACTGCCGACAATCGTAAATGCAAGCACACTCGCCATCATAATCAAGCCGTTTCTGACATCGAGATTTTTATTTTTGTGGTATGTATAAGCCGAAACCGCACTCGCCAAAACATCGGACGAAAGTGCGATTCCGACCGCCATATACGGATCCATATTAAGAAAAGTTATGAGCATAGGACTGATTACAGCCGCCGCACTCATTCCTGCAAAGCCTGTTCCCAGACCTGCACCCATTCCTGCAAAAAATGTAACTAAAATTGTAATAAATATATCCATTTATTTTCCTCTTTAGAATAATATAATTAAATTATGCCAACTCTTTATTCTGCCGTTTCATAAACAAAAGCCGTGAAATCAGCATTATTACCGCAGTTCCGACAAGTATCTGCAACGGGTACAAAAGTACGCTTTCACTCGGAATAATCATACTTAAAATTGTCAACGCTCCGGCGGGCGGAATGTACATTTTTGTGCAGTAAACGATGACAAATATTATTGCCGTAGCGGTCAATGCGGCAACTGTCAACGGCAATCCGAGCGTCATATTCAGCACATATCTTGAAACCGCTCCGACAAATGCACAGGCTGTTATAACCAAAACCGTCTTTACAGGCTTGTTGCGAGCCTTGTTTTTGGGACGGGAAAATTCCGTAAATGCCACAAGCAACGGCGGTGCAATCGCAAATTTAAAACCCGACCAAATTGCAAAGAACCCCACTACCGCAACACAAATTATTCTTATTACGGTGTCAATCATATCGCCCTTCGTATGCAAATTCACGGGCTGAAAATCTTCTTTATCTCTGATTTTGACTTTCACAAGAAGTCTGCGAAATAATACAACCGAAATTGTCAGCAAAAATGCGGCAATCGGGTATATAAAGCTCTCGGTCTGCATCATAACGGGCAACACAATTGCAGAAATCATCGGTGCAAATGTGGTTCCCGAAATCATAAACAGAATTTGTGCAAATGTAAACGCAATCAATATTTCAAGATAAAGTCCGATTTTTATGTATCGAACTATCAGCACACCCACAACGGCGCATACCGCAATTAACGCAATCATTCGGTTGTCATTGACTCTCCAACTATGCTTTTGTGCAACCATATAGCCAATCGCAAGTGCCGTTATTTCAGGGAAGATTATCTCCCCCTCGCCCATTATTTCCGCAACAAAAGTCATTGTGCCAACAAGTACAAGCGTCAATATGTACGGCAATGCGTTTTTAAGTATCTTTGTAAAATTCATTTTCCCCATTTTTAATATTTCTACCCGTTTTTCATTTTAAAGTTATAACATCATCATTGTATCATAATCACAAGGTGCATTATGATATAATCACCCATCGAGGATTTTGCAAGGCAAAATTTGAGGGGAACATAATTTCATATAATAAGCACTCATAAATACTTTAGATTTCAACTATATTTTCCGTGCTTATTGTATCATAATCACATATTGATTATATCATAAATCTTGTACCATTGACAGACAAAAATTATAGGCAATAATTATGATTTGTGCAATCCACAGCGAGCCACCCGATTTATGGGTGGTTATTTTTTGCATTGTTTTATGCAGAATACGGGACATAAAGGATTAAATTTATTTTTAAAAATTGCATTGTTCTATGCATTTTTCTGTAGTTTTTAGGCTATAAGTGGAGGGGTTTTCTTCTTTAGTTACAACAGGAGTGATGATATGGACAACTGCAAATACATAACAATTTCAGGCAACATACTTTCGGACAAGAGGCTTAATTCTACGGACAAGCTTGTTTACGGGATTATCGAATCGGCTTGCAGAATAGATAACGGTTGTTGCACCTTAAACAACAAAAGCTTTTCGGACATTTTAGGTGTTTCAAAAAGTTATGTAAAGAGGGCAATTGCAAAGCTTGAAAGATTGAATCTTATAACAAAAAATCAAAATTATGAGGCACACGGCAAAAAAGGAACATGGCGAACAATTGTACTTACTTCTTTGGGAGGGGAGCTACAAGAGTGTCCCCACGGGGAGTCACTATTGTGTACGGAGGGGAGTCACAAGAGTGTACCCCAAAAGAATATAAATAAAAATAATAATAAATATATTGTCGAAATCAAGGAGATTATCGACTGTTTGAATTTGAAAGCAAGAAAGAATTTTCGCAGTTCAACTGCTGCAACACAAAGCCTTATTAAAGCAAGACTTAACGAAGGTTTTACTGTTGAAGATTTTAAGAAAGTAATTGACATCAAGTGTAACGAGTGGCTCGGGAGTGATTACGCACAATACCTCAGACCTCAAACGCTGTTCGGTACAAAGTTTGAAAGCTACCTGAATTCGATTGATACTGTCAAACCAAAGAAAGATTTTGACATTCTGTCAACCTATGAAACATTATAAATTAAGGAGGTTATATGAAAGATACAGCAGAAATTGAAAACCGACTCATCGGTCATATTATTAACTTTAACGAGGGCAAAAACCTCATCAGCGAATTATCGGACGATTTATTCACAGACGAAACCAACCTTTCCCTATTTGCAATTATCCGCAAAGAGTTTAAAAGCGGAAATCTGGATACAGGTATTCTGCTTTCAAAATGCTCAAATGAGCAGAAACAGCGTATTCTTGAATGTGCCAACAATTCGTTCAGAACGGACAATGTGAATGAATATATTAAAATTCTGATTGATGAATCTGCAAAAAGATTTATGAAATCAAGCCTTGAAAGCTCTATCATTGACGGCAGTATTTCACCGTCAAAGCTGAGGAGCATTGCCGATACAGCCGATGAAATCGCCCACAATGACACCTTTATGCAGAACGAGAAAATGCTCAACGATTACATTTCGCACATTGGCAAGGCTCACAAGGGCATTAAGACATACTTTCCAAAGCTTGACCGCTTCACTTCGGGATTGAAGAAAGGCACACTCGCAATACTTGCGGCAAGACCGTCTGTCGGCAAGACTACGCTTGCACTCAACATTGCGGTAAATTGTGCCTTACACGGTCAAAAGGTTATGTTTTTTTCGCTTGAAATGACCTACGATATGATTTTTGACAAAGTGTTTTCTTCTCAACGCAATATTCCTTATGAGAATTTTAGAAACAGTCAAAATGCCGAGCAGTTGCAATCCACAGCAAGAAATTTTGCTTTAAGCACGAACATATCAAAATATCTTATTGTCAGGGACAGAACAAGAAATGTTGAGGCAATCACCTCTGAAATTGCCAAAGAAAAGCCTCAGCTTGTAATCGTTGACTATGTTCAGATTGTTTCAACGCTGAAGAAATTCGGCGACAGCAAGCGACTTCAGATTGATTACATAACAGGTGAACTCAAAGCGATTGCAAAGCAGACAGGCTGTTGCGTTATTCTGCTTTCACAGCTCAGACGAGCCGATACAAACCACATTCCGACAATGGAAGATTTGAAAGAAAGCGGAGGTCTTGAACAGGACGGCGACTATGTTTTCCTTCTCGACAGAGAATATGTCCGCAACCGTGACTCAGGCACTCCTCCTGAAGATGCCATGCTGATAATTGCAAAGAATAAGTTTGACAAAACCGCAAAAATAGAGCTTAACTTTGACGGCAAGTATCAGAATTTTACGGAATCAAAGAAAACAGATTTTCAGCCTTATAAAATACCGCCACTACCGGAAGTTTCCGAAACACTCATTCCCCCTGAAATTCCAAATTTGTTTGATATTTCCAAACCTGACTGCTAACCGCATAACTGTAAAAATGAACACAAAAAAGTCACGACTGCATATACAATCGTGACCTCTTCGCTTTATTCTATATGTTTTTAAGCTGCTGTTGCAACTTGTGAAAACCTTTATTTAATCAATCGGTGTAATGGTTGGAGCAGTCCATGTTTTGATTGCATCCATATCAGGTGTATAGATACGCATATACAGGTGGAACTTGCCGTCACATACAGGGAGCCAGTTTGTTGTGTCTTTCGGTGCGTCCTTCGACAGGATAATATCCACAGACCCGTCGTCATTTGTCTTTAGACCGGAACGGTCATTTACGCAATAGCGGTCGAGCGGATTGTCAATCAAAAAGTCATCGTCACCGTATGCGGTAACCGACCAAAAACCTTCGTCGAGAACCTGCGGATAGCTGTCAAAGTGGAGAATATATGACTTTTCTCCTGTTAATTGGTTTCCGTCAACATCCTTATCCGTCTTTGGATACAGCGCAACATCAACTGTATTTGCACCAAGTCCTCCAAGTGCTACCATTGCACGGTAGTCGTACTCTGTACCGAAATCTCCGATTGGAGCGTCATAATAGCTCCATTCTCCCAGCTGTTTTGTAAATTCCTTGCTTTCAGACACAAGCTTTGTTCTAAGGCCTTTCAACATCTCCTTCCATTTTGTCTGAATATCTCCGGTTAAAACAGAAGAATCGAATTTCATATTGGGACCTACATTGATTGCCTCTATCTTTTTCAGCATTTCAGCATCGGCGTCTGAGGGGGAATTTTTTCCCATAAGTTCATTTGCTTTGTTGAAGAATGTAACCGGATCCAAGGAAAGAACCTTGTCAATAGGCACATAGTCGTTTTCTTTCTTATAACTACCCTTTGGAGGCTGATATGATTCTCCGCTGACATAAGCAGAAAGTGGCATAAGTTTCATTTCTGACTGAATTTTATACACATTTGGGAGATCTTCTTCGCCTGAAAGCACTGTTCTTGTGATAGACCACGCCATAGAGGTGGGGACATCTATGCGGGTAACACCATCAGGCAATTCGCCTTTCCAAGTTGGGAGAGTAATTGCGTATGTTCCTGCCTTATCAAGTACGGCTACTGTGTTTGTCCAAGCGTCGAGCACCTGAACCTTGCAGAATCGGTCTGTCTGCGGAAGTACATAGACAATCGGTTCTTCGCTCAAGTCGTACCATACCTGTGAATAGACGGTATCTACATTGGGGCTTACCACATTTTTAAACTGTGCATCTGCCAGTCCTTTGCCGTGCATAAACTGATTTATAGGTGCTTTGCCCTTCACTGCTTTTTCTGTATTTGTAGCAGACACCTTCGTTGCATCCATAAGTACCAACGGGAACGCATAGATGTAAGCATCTTCTACGGTTTCCCACACATCAGCTTTCTGTTCGTCAGGTGATGCGTCACTATTCGATTTTCCTGTTCCTGCAAATCCGCATAGCAACATTGCCATACAGAGCATTAGAGCCATAATATTTTTCATAATTTTTCTCCTATCATTCTATGAAACAGCGTGACAAGCAGTAAATGCGATTGCAACAACACCGCTGTTTCAATCGTTATTAATTTAACTCAGATTTGGTTTTTCTCCGCCTTTACACCAGTTCAAAATCATTTCCTGTGCAATCCTAAGTTCCTCGGTATAATCTGAATTGCCGTGACTTGCCCAAACGATGCCCTGAGCATAGCGCTCCGCTATGGACAGCATACCGATTGCAACAACGGTAAACAGAACATCCTCTGAAACATCCGTGCGGATACTGTGGTCTTCCTGCGCTCGCAAATAGGCTGTATGAAAGATGTCACGAATAGATTGCAATGGTCTAAGGTGATCTTGCAAATCCTCCTCACGGGTGTGATGACGGCAGATGAAGGTCTTGTAATTTTCGCTGAATCGCAACAGTTCGGGGTGTTGCTGATAAAGGCAAATCATCCGATCCGTGTAATGGCAAATGAGCTCATAGGCAGTTGACTTCAAAAGCTTTTCCATACCATACTGCTCAGATGCTTTCTGCCATACCCTGCTCCACGCCATTGTGCTTATGGCAATAACCAGTTTTTCTTTGGTTTGGTAATACTTAAACAGGGTTGTCGGCCCCACTTCGGCAGCCGCCGCAACAGCGTTCATACTGACTGATTCAATTCCCTGTTTGGAAAAGAGTGCAAGCCCTGCCTCTAAAATTTGTTTTCTTCGGCGTTCCTCTTCCCTAATATCTTTTTCAGCGTTTCTCGGCATATTGCACCATCCTTTCTGGAAGTTTCACAAGAGAAGTGCCACTTCGTTTGTGCTATTATACTGCACTCCCCACCAATTGTCAACTAACTTTTTTAAATTTTTTCTTTCACTGAGCATTCTTTCACTGAGCATTCTTTCACTGAGCATAAAGAAAAACAAGAATAACCGCCGCCGTTTTTCTGTATTTCTGTTAAACAATTCTTACGGCATAATCAATATAAATATTATA
>CACXYD010000081.1 GCA_902771755.1 uncultured Ruminococcus sp.
GCAGCCGCAACAATATAACCGGAGGTAAAAACTATGGATATCATTGAGAAGGCAAGAGAGCTTGGAAAGCTCATTCAGGAAGAAGAATCATATAAAAAATTACAGGATGCTCAGAAGAATGCAGATGCAGACATGGAACTCCAGCGTCTTATCGGCGAATTCAATCTTAAAAGAATGTCAATTAACAATGAGGCATCTAAAAAAGAAAGAGATCAGGAAAAACTTTCTAAGCTCAATACAGAGATGAGAGAGGCATATTCACAGATTATGTCAAACGAGAATATGATTGCTTACAATGATGCAAAGGCTGCTTTTGATGTTGTTGCAAACAGAGTTCTTGCAATTGTTCAGCAGTCTGCCGAGGGTGCAGATCCCGAAACTGCCGATTACAGCCAGTCATCATGCTCAGGCAGCTGTGCTACATGCGGCGGTTGCGGCTGATAAACGGTTCTAAATTTAGTTAAGGAAGTGAAACAAATGGCGGAGTTATCTCCAATGATGCAACAGTATTTCAAAATTAAAGAAGAAAATAAAGACAGCATTTTGTTCTTTCGACTTGGAGATTTCTACGAAATGTTTTACGATGATGCAAAGCTTGCATCAAAGGAACTTGAACTTACTCTTACAGGCAGAGATTGCGGACAGGCTGAGCGTGCGCCAATGTGCGGAGTGCCTTTCCACAGCTGTGAGGGTTATATTGCAAGGCTTGTTGCAAAGGGTTATAAGGTTGCAATCTGTGAACAGACAGAAGATCCTGCAAAGGCAAAAGGTCTTGTAAAGCGTGATATTATTCGAGTAATCACCCCCGGCACAGTAATGGAGTCGAGTATGCTTGATGAGAGCAAAAACAACTACATCTGCTGTATGTTTTCAAAAAATAAAGCTATAGGACTTTGTTTTTGCGATATTTCCACAGGAGAATTATACGCTACTGAAATCAAGGGTAATGACAGCTACAATGTTCTTACTAATCAGCTTACAAGCTATAATCCCCGTGAAATTCTTATCGGCGGTGACATTGTAAAGCTGAAAGAACTGCCAAAATTCATTAAAGCAAAACTTTCGGCAGGAGTTGAAATGCTTGAAGATGAAAAGTTTGACGAGTCGGTATGTACTGATGTTGTAAAATCACAGTTTGCAGATGAATATAGTACCGTATCCGACAAGCCTGTCGTTGTATGCGTTCTCGGCGCATTGCTTTCATATCTTCGAGATACTCAGAAAACAGGTCTTGAAAGAATAAATCACATTGAGTTCTACAAAGAAAATCAATATATGAGCCTTGATTACAACACACAGCGTAATCTTGAACTCACACAAACAATGCTGACCAAGGATAAAAAAGGTTCACTTTTGTGGGTACTTGACAAGACAAAAACTGCAATGGGAAAGCGCCTGATGCGTTCATGGCTTGAACATCCTTTGCTTAATATTACTTCAATCAATAACCGTCAGAGTGCGGTTGAAGAACTTGTAAACGATAATATGCTCCGTATGGATGTTACAGACACACTTTCTGGCATATTTGACATTGAAAGACTTATGACAAGAATCGTTTACGGTTCTGCAAACGCAAGAGATTTGCGTTCACTCTGCGGTGCAATTCAGAATCTTCCGCAGATTTCGGATTTGCTTGTTAACTGCAAATCTGTTTATCTCAAATATATTTACAAAAGTATTGATAAGCTTGAGGACATTCATTCTCTCATTGATTCTGCAATCGTTGAAGAACCTCCGTTTACAGTCCGTGAGGGCGGTATGATTAAGAGAGGTTATAACGAAGAACTTGATTCCGTAACAGGCGATATGAATGACTCAAAGGGAATTCTTGCCCGTATTGAGGCTGAACAGCGTGAGGCTACTGGAATTCCTAAGCTTAAAGTGGGCTATAACAGGGTATTCGGATATTATATTGAAGTATCGAATTCGTATAAATCCATGGTACCCGAAACATACATAAGAAAGCAGACTCTCACCAATTGTGAGAGATATATTACTCAGGATCTTAAAGATGTTGAGGGCAGAATTCTCGGTGCAAAAGACAGATCAGTTGCACTTGAATACAACCTCTTTGACGATGTCAGAAAGACGGTTTCGGATAATCTCGAAAGAATTCAGAAAACCGCAAAAGCAATTGCAAATCTTGATGTTATTACATCACTTGCAAATGTTGCGGCTGACAACAGATACATAAGACCTGAGGTAAACCTTTCAACTGCTATAAGAATTAAAGATTCAAGACATCCTGTTGTTGAGGCTCTGTTAAAGGATGCACCGTTTGTGCCGAATGATGTCAGCCTTGATTCTGCCAATGATAGAGTAGCAATTATTACAGGTCCGAATATGGCAGGTAAGTCAACATATATGCGACAGATTGCCATTATTGTTCTTATGGCGCAGATAGGCAGTTTTGTACCGGCGTCTTCTGCTGAAATCGGAATTGTTGACAGCATCTTTACCCGTGTCGGTGCATCTGATGACCTTGCATCGGGACAGTCAACTTTTATGGTTGAAATGAGCGAAGTTGCCAATATCATCAAAAACGCAACTTCAAAAAGTCTGCTTATTCTTGACGAAATCGGCAGAGGTACTTCAACCTTTGATGGTATGAGCATTGCAAGGGCTGTACTTGAATTTTGTGCCGACAAGAAAAAACTCGGTGCAAAAACACTTTTTGCAACTCATTATCACGAACTTACCGTTATGGAACAACTTCTTGACGGTGTAAAGAACTATAATATCGCTGTTAAAAAGCGTGGCGATGATATTACTTTCCTGCGAAGAATTGTTCCCGGCGGAGCAGATGACAGCTACGGTATTGAGGTTGCAAAGCTCGCAGGTATTCCTCAGTCTGTAATTTCAAGGGCAAAAGAAATTCTGAAAGACCTTGAACACGGAAAGCATAAAAACGAGAATACCAATATTCAAAAACAGGATTCGTCAGATGATATGCAGCTTTCGCTTATCGGGGCTGCTGAAAGTCCTGTGGTTGAAAAGCTGAAAAATACAGATATAAATACTCTTACTCCAATTGAAGCAATGAACTTGCTTTATGAACTCAAGGGTATGATTTAATATTAGGAGGTGACACAAATGGGTGTAATTAATGTACTTGACAAACATGTTGCAGAACTTATTGCGGCAGGTGAGGTAGTTGAAAGACCGGCATCAGTTATAAAGGAACTTGTAGAAAACTCGATTGATGCGGGTGCAAAGAATATTACCGTTGAGATAAAAAACGGCGGTACAACATTCATGCGTGTTGCCGATGACGGTTGCGGTATTTATCGTGACGATATCAAAGTTGCGTTTTTAAGACACGCAACAAGTAAGGTTAAGGTTGAGTCTGACCTTGACAGTATTTCTACACTCGGTTTCAGAGGAGAGGCTCTTGCATCAATTTGTGCGGTGTCACGACTTCAACTCATTACGAGAAATGTAAACGAGGAAATCGGTACTTCATATGAAATTGACGGCGGTGAAGAACAGAGCTTTGATGACGCAGGTTGCCCTGTTGGAACCACCTTTGTTATCAGAGATTTGTTCTACAATATTCCTGCCCGTGCTAAATTTTTGAAGAAGGATGTTTCTGAAGGTAACGCGGTTTCAAATATAATCGACAAAACTGCGTTGTCACACCCCGAAATTGCATTTACATATATTAAAGACGGAAAGCAAGTTCTTCGTACATTCGGTGACGGAAAGCTTATTTCAGCAATATATTCGGTTTTTGGCAAGAATTTTGCAAAAGGACTTATTCCCGTTGAATATCAGCTTGATGCAATAAAGGTTTACGGCTATATTTCAAAGCCCGAACACTCAAGACCAAACCGCAATATGCAGAATTTCTTCATCAACGGAAGATACATCAAAACAAGAACTGCTATGGTTGCACTTGAGGAGGCTTTCAAGGGTTCGATTATGGTCGGAAAGTTCCCGTCCTGTGTTCTCAATATGGAACTTCCCTGTGAAATTATTGATGTCAATGTTCATCCTTCAAAACTTGAGGTCAGATTTATCAACGAAAGACCTGTTTTTGATGCGATTTATCATGCGGTAAAATCTTCACTTATGAAGTATGACAGCCGTAAAAAAGCGTCGTTTAAAAAGGAAACAGCCTTTAATGAGGTGCAGAATAAGTTTAATCCGTTTAACAATGCACCTGCCATTTTTAATAAGCCGATTGTGCAAACTCCTAAAAATAATTTTGTACAAAAGCAGTACGCTAAACCGATATCTGATAAACCAACAGCAGAGGTTACAAAACCTGTTGTTACACCTGAAAAATCCGATGATTTTAATCCGTTTTCAGATGTCGCATTCAACGATAATAAGAAGATTGACGAGAAACCGATTTCTTCTGCGCCAAAATCAATCGATGATATAAAGGTTGCGGATACATCTAATCCGTTTGATATTTTCAGTAAACAGGCAATTAATAAGGCGAAAGAGGAAGAAAAGTTAAAATCAACCTTTAAGCCTGAAATTGCTCAGACAATTCCGCCTGTTGCAGATGAAAAAACCGATACAGAAAGTATCACGGAGAAAAGCTCTACCGAAAATCCTAAAGAAGTCAATGTAATCGTTTCGGAAGAATCTATTGAGAAATCAAAAGAACCTGTTCTTGTAAACGATAATCAGACGAGCATCAGATATATCGGAGAGGCTTTCAGTACATATATCATTGCAGAAAAAAATAACAAAGAAATTCTTTTGATAGACAAACATGCCGCCCACGAGAGAATCATTTATGAAAAACTCAAAGCTGAAAAGGCGGCTGACTATAAGCAGATTTTACTCGCTCCTGTTGCAGTACCCCTCGGTAAAACAGAGTATGATGCGGCAATTAATAACCTTGATATGTTTGCCGATTGCGGTTTTGAAGTTGAAGATTTCGGTAACAGTACGGTTATCGTAAGAAGTTCTCCGCAATATATTCCGGCTGTTGAAATTGAGGATTGCATTACTGAGATGTCTGGCTATATTGCTCAGGGTAAAACCGATATCTTTACCGAAAAAATGGATTGGTTTTACAGCAATGTTGCATGCCGTTCAGCTATTAAGGCAGGCAATAAAAGTACACCTGAGGAACTTATCGGGATTGTAAAACACCTTGAAGAACATCCGGAAATCAAGTATTGTCCTCATGGCAGACCGATTTGCATTGTTCTGACAAAGGGTGAAATTGAAAAACAATTTGGCAGGGTGTGATTTTTTGGAAAATTCAATTAATGTAGTTTCAATTGTCGGTCCTACCGCATCGGGCAAAACCAAACTTTCGGTTGAACTTGCAAAGTGTTTTAACGGTGAAATCGTTTCTGCCGATTCAATGCAGATATACAAAGGGATGCAGATTGCAACAGCTAAACCAACTAAAGAAGAAATGGACGGAGTACCGCACCATATGATGTCTTTTCTTCCTCCCGATAAGACATATTCAGTTGCATCATATGTAAAAGATGCATCAGCTTGTATATCGGATATCCATTCAAGAGGCAAATTACCGTTTGTTGTCGGCGGAACAGGTCTTTATGTTGATTCACTTCTGAACAATGTTTCTTTTAGTGATGACAAACGGGATGAAGAATATTGCTCAAAACTTCGAAAAATTGCCGAAGAACAGGGAACAGACGAGTTGCTTGAAATGCTTGCGAAGTTCGATCCGAAATCGGCTGAAAGGCTTCGCGAAGGCAGAAACTTAAAAAGAATAATCCGTGCCATTGAATTTTACAAAACAACAGGCAAAACTATTACTCAACAAATTGAAGAATCACATAAAATACCTTCTCCGTATTCAACTGTAAAAATCGGCCTTAATTGCCGTGACAGACAGTTGCTTTATGACAGAATAAACAAGCGTGTTGATATTATGCTTGAAGAAGGACTGCTTGATGAGGCAGAAAGAGTTATTAATTCCGACCTGAGCTATACATCAATAAAGGCGATAGGTTACAAGGAATTGATTCCTTATTTTAAAGAAAATAAAAACTTAAATGATTGTGTTGAAAAATTGAAAATGGAAACCCGCAGATATGCCAAAAGACAAATTACTTGGTTCAAGCGGGATTCAGAAATTAATTGGATTTATATTGATGAATATAATTCATTTGAAGAAATATACAGCTATGCAAAAGCTGTAATCGAAAGAGGCTGACTTTATGGATAAATTGCTTTTCAGACGGATTTTGATGATTGCATTATCAGTTCTTGCAGTTGTTTATGCCGCCTATCTTCTGATAAGCACAAACTTTAAAATGTATCCGACTGAAAATGCTGTTCAAACCACAGTATCGGATAAAATTTATTCAAACGGATTTATTATCCGTGATGAAAACATAATTCAGAACAATACTTCCGGTGTGCTTTCATATACCGTTCATGACGGCGATGAAGTAAAGGCCGGCGGTGAAATTGCAAAGTCATATGCAAATGATGATGATGCGGCTTCACAGTCAAAAATCAGTGCTTTGCAGGAACAGCTTTCCGATTTGCAGACACTTCAAAAAACAAGCACAGCAGGTAACATAGGTATTGATACTATCAACAACAATATAAATAATAATATCATCTCACAGATTCGCAGTATCAATGACGGTGATTTAGCAAATATTGACGATGTTACAAATAATCTGCTTTATTCAATAAACCAAAGACAGATTTACACAGGCAAAGCAACTAACTTTAATGACAGAATTTCAGAACTTCAGACTGAAATTGCTACTCTTGAAGGCAAAACAGGAAAATCAACAGGTGATATTACAACTGAAAAAGCCGGTTATTTTCTCTCGCATTGTGACGGATACGAAAATGCTCTTGATTACAATAATCTTGATCGTCTGACACTTTCAGACCTTGATAATGTAAAACAGACAAAAGTGTCCGGCAATATTGCAGGCAAGGTTGTAAGCGGATTAAAATGGTATGTTGCCTGCAAGGTTACGGCTGATGAGGCAACAAGACTTTCGTTGTGGGACGGTTCTGCTACCGTATTGTTCTCGGATGCATCATCTGAAAGCATTCCTGCCACAATCAAGAGAATCTATCAGGAATCCAAAGACAGCGACGCACTTCTTATTCTTGAGTGCGACTACATGAATTCCGACCTTGCTCAGGCAAGACAGGAACCGATTGAAATAGGTCTTGGTTCATACACAGGTTTGAGAATCAGCAAAAAAGCTATTCACGATGACTATGTAACAAAGACAACCTATGATGACAATGACAAAAAACATACCGAACAGGTTAAAGTTCAGGGTGTGTATGTTCTTCACGGAAGTGAAGTAAGATTCAAACAGATATCTATTCTGTATGCCGACGATGATTATGTTATTTGCGATCCGGAACCGGACAGCAAAGACCTTGTTGACGGCACAACAGTTGAGTTATATGATCAGGTAATTCTTGAAGGGGATGATTTGTATGACGGAAAAGTCGTTAACTGATGTTGAGTACAATTACAAATTTATTGATGAGCGAATAGCCGAGGCTGCTGAAAAGTCCGGAAGAAAGCGTGAGGATATTACATTCCTTGCCGCAACAAAAATGGTTGAACCTGAGGTTATTAACCACGCAATTTCACTTGGACTTGATCACATAGGTGAAAACAAGGTTCAGGAACTTTTGTCAAAGTATGATAAGTACGACCTTGATAACTGTTCTCTTCAGTTTATCGGTCACTTGCAGACAAACAAGGTAAGACAGATTATTGACAAAGTTGATCTGATTCAGTCTGTTGATTCAATAAAGCTTGCCTCAGAGATTTCAAAACAGGCTTTGAAAATCAATAAAAACTGTGATGTTCTTGTTGAAGTGAATATCGGCAGAGAAGAAAACAAGTCAGGCGTTATGCCCGAACAGCTTGAAGAATTGCTT
>CACXYD010000082.1 GCA_902771755.1 uncultured Ruminococcus sp.
AGCTGTGTGAGTGCGCTGTTGAGTTCACTCTGCTTTGATGTGAGGGTTGACATAGCAGAGGACATTTTGAAGTCTGCACTTGACTGTTGTTGTGAAATGAGTGCAAGAGCGGAATCAACCGAAACCGACTTATCGTCAAGTCCCGAAATTGCGTTGTCAAGCTGTGCAATGCCCGAGTTAATCTGCGAGATTTTCGCTGACATTTCACTTAATGCAGAGTCGATTGCATCTCCCGAAGTTCCGAGTTTTTTAAGTGAATTTTCAACATTTTGAAGTGCCTCTGCACTTTTGTTGATTGAATTCTGAACCGTCTGCATTGTTTTTGCAATGTCGGGAGCTTTGATTCCGTAAGGTTCAAGTACCTTGTTAAGTTCGTCAATCTGCTGTTGAAGTGCTTTGTATTCCTCGCTATCGGGTAGTGTATCGTTCATTTTCTGAACAATTTCCTGATACTGATCGTTAAATTTTGAAAGCTGTTCAAGCTTTTGTGTAAGCTGTGACTGCTCGGAAGTCAGCTCATCATAGGTTGTTTTCAGTTCAAGCAAACCCTGATAAGCGGTTTCAAGCAAAGTCTTTGTTGAGGTAAGGCTTGCTTTCTGGTCAAGTAACTGCATTTTTGCCGACAAAAGCTGTGTTTTACCGCTTTCAGCCTTGTTCTGTGCATCGGCAACCTGCTTTGAAACAGCCTCCTGCTGTGAGTTGATTTGCTCAATTGAAGATGAAATAGTACCCTGACCGTCCTTAGCTTTGCCGATGTTATCTTGCAATTCCTTTTTAGCCTTGGCAATTTTATCCTCCGCATCACCGAATTGATTATCGAGTGCAGCGGAAATCTTCTTATTAAGCTTGTCAAGCTTATCCTGTGAAAGTACGACATTTTCCTGTTCCGTAACAATACCCTTGTCCGAAACAGAGGCAACACCGTCGATGCCTTCAAGTTCATTCAAAAGTTCGTTTGTGACATAGTCCGAAAGTTCTGTCTGCGACTTGCCGTCAAAGTCAACTGCCGTCATTGCAACAGGGAGAATGTTCGGGTTGATTTTGATAAGGTACGGTGTGCCGACTCCGTCAGGCCAGTTGTCCTTAATTGTGTCAAGGCTTGAACGCATATCAACAGTTGCGCTGTCCATATTTGTTCCGTCCTCAAATTCAATCATCAAAAGAGAATAGTTGTCCGATGAGGTAGAGGTGATTTCCTTAACACCGTCAATTGCAGACATCGACTGTTCAAGAGGTTTTGAAACCGTTGTTTCAACAGCCTCGGGTGTCTGACCTGCGTAGGTGGTCATAATAACGGCATAGGGAAAGTCCATGTTCGGCAAAAGGTCGGGCGTCATCTTGAAAAATGACACTATACCGAGAACCAGAACAAGTACAACCGCAACTAATACCGTCATCGGTTTTTTTACGCTGATTTTAGATAACATTGATTACTCCTTCGTTTGTGCTTTTTATCTATGAGTATATTTCATATTAAATGCAATTTCTACCAACTCAGGTTTACATTTTCTGTTGAAATCGGTCGCAACCGGTTGCGTGAATATGTAAACTTAATTCGCAATTGCGCCTGTTTTGATAATTTCAAGTTTTCTGTGATAATCCCTGTGAACCTCGTCAAAGGGCTTTCCGATTACAAAAACATTGAACACGGCATTTTTAAGTACCTGTGTAAGAATCTGTGAAAGACACTCAACATCCTCATCGGAGTTAAATTTAAGGTTGCTTCTGTCAAAATTGTTTGTAACGCTCACAAGTTCTGCAACACCCTTGAAACGATTAATGAAATATTCCGAAACAAGGCTGTCGTTTGCCTTTATATTTTTTATGAGATTCTTCATAACAACGCTCTGCTTTGCGTCTTTTGAACATTCGCAGAGAATTTCAAAAAGTAAATCATATGTTACGAATATGTCGCCGTGAGTGTGAGAGATAACCTCCGTGGCTTTTTCAAGCGAAAAGTCAATAAAGGAACGTGTCAAAACTTCCACAAGGTCAACCTTATCATCAAAATACTGATAAAAACTGCCTCTCGAAATGTTCGCATTCTTTATTATATTGTTTATGCTGACTTTCTCTCCCGATGAACCGGCAAATTCGTTAAAGATTGCGTCCGTAATTCTCTGACGCTTTTCTTCGGGAAGATTGTAAAAGGTCTTTTTAATCATAAAAAATCCTCCAAAAATAAATGTGACAGGCAGTCATATGACAACCTGTCACAATTGTAACATTGTTTATTTATTGTGTCAATTAAAGGTGTTTTAGATTTTGCACATATACAATCCAAAATCTTTGTGCATATTAACAACAAAGTTAAGCTTTGCCTTTGAGTTCTTCAAAAAGTCCCTTGCATCCGCTGTAAATGTCGGCATAAGCCTGCTCAAAATCACCGCTGTACCACGGATCCGAAACATCACGATTCATTCCTGCAAAGCTCATCATCTTGCAAACCTTGCCGTCTTTGTAATCACCGAAAATCCTCATAGTGTTTCTGATATTATTAGAGTCCATGCAGATGAAATAATCGTACTTGTCATAGTCGGATTTTTTGAGCTGAACGGCTCTTTTGCCGTCACAACCGATTCCGTGTTTTGCAAGTTCACGCTTAGCCGGCGGATAAACAGGATTGCCAATCCCGTTCCATATCTCCTCCGTACTCGTAGCAGAAGATTCAATAATAAACTTGTCCGCAATTCCTGCCTTCCTAACCATGTCCCTGAATATAAACTCCGCCATAGGCGACCGACAAATATTCCCATGGCACACAAACATTATCTTTATCATAATATAATTCCTCCCGATTTGCCTCAATATACCGTGATTTGCAAGGGTAATTTGAGTATAACAGGAATGAGTATCACTTTTAAAATTTTCTCAAAACACGCAAATCAAGGCAAAATGTGGCATATTAGATTTTCCAAAAGTAGTCAAATAGTAGTCAGTTAAGGGGGTGCAGACTACTTTCAAAATCAACCTTATAATGATAATTTCATTATAGTATATAATCGTTTAATAACTACAATAATTATGAATTTTTAGGTTTTGCACATGAGTTGCGAACTTTTATTGGACATGGCAGATAGACACGCATAGGAGAAAAATAATCAGTGCTTTTAGATTTCATCAGATTCAAAATAAATCTAATGCCGTAAATGCCCATTGCATATACGGGTGCGTTTACCGTAGTGAGCGGAGGATTTGTATATCCCGAAAGCTCCGTGTTATCAAATCCCATAACAGAAATATCCTCAGGAATTTTGTAACCGTTTTCTTGCAGAGCTCTCATTGCACCGATTGCAATAGGATCACTTGCCGCAAAAATAGCTGTGGGGAGATTTCCTTTGCTGATCATTTCTGACATCATTTTATAACCTGATGATGTTGAAAATTTATCCTGCATAATAAACCCATCATATTTAATGTTCAATTCATCACAAATGTTTGTGAAAGTGTTGAGTCGTTTATCAGGGAAGATTGTTCCGTCCTCAAGTTCTTCAATACCTCCGATAAAGCCAACTGTTCTATGACCTAAATCATAAAGATATTTAACTGCATCGGATACTGCCTGACGAAAGTCGAGTGATACGGATGTGATTTCAATATTCTCAACGGTCATATCAAGAAAAACAATCTTATTATTCAATGAATGCAGTGATTTTATTTCTTGTTTACTAAACTTTCCAAGGCAAATTATGCCATCTACATCACTGAGTACATTCTGATAGTCATTGTCTGTTTTAAATGTTCTTACAATACTTATATTATTTTTTGAGCAGTAGTCCTCAATACCCTGTCTCATCAAAAAGTAATAATTATCTTCAATTTCCTGTTTGGAAGAGAACCATTGCAGAATTCCGATACGACATGAAGGTGCTGAAGTAACCCTTTTTTTCTTTACATAATTAAGTTCTTTAGCTGCTGCAAATATTTTTTGCTTAGTTTCAAGCGAGGTGCTGAGGGTAGTGTCGTTATTAAGCACTCTTGAAACAGTAGCTACTGATACATTTGCCTTTTTGGCAACATCTCTGATTGTAGCCAATAAAATCACCTCGCTACCATTATAGTGAAATATTACTAAAAAATCAAGTTGTGTTTAGTGAAAAACAGAGAAAGCAAAAATGTTTACCAAAAACTATTGATAGTTTACGAAACAAAACATATAATTTAGTTAACATAAAAACAAAAGAAACATTATTATTCAATAATAACAAAATCTTTTGTGCAGGTTGTCACGGCGTTTCATTTAAAATAAAAAGGAGGAAAAATTATGAAACAGACATCATCACAACCAAGACTTGATGGCAAAATCCCCGGCAGAATCAAATACACCTTTGCTTTAGGTGCCCTCGGCAAAGATATGATTTATGGTATGATTGCCACATTTTCAATGATTTATTTCACAGACATTATCAAGGTCAACCCGGTATTTATCGGCGTAATGTTCTTTGTTGCAAAGTTATGGGATGCCTTTAATGATTTGTTTATGGGTATGATTGTTGATAATACCCGCAGCAGATGGGGTAAATTTATTCCATGGCTTGTAATTGGTACGGTGGTTAATTCAATTGTATTTGTTGTTTTATTCACAGACTTCCACTTCGATGGTGTTGGACTTTGCGTATTTGCAACAGCAGCTTACATACTCTGGGGTATGACTTACACGATTATGGATATTCCTTATTGGTCAATTATTCCTAACCTCACTTCAAACCCTGAGGAAAGAGAAAAAGTTTCGGTACTTCCGAGAATCTTTGCAAGCATCGGACAGTCACTTGTTATTGCAGGATTTGGTGTTCAGATTATTGAGGCTCTCAGCGGCGGTACAACAAATCAGGCAGGTTATCACAGATTTGCAATCATAATTGCAATTGTATTTATTCTTACAATCGGTATTACAGTAATCAACCTTCCAAAAAAGAGAGATGATTCTGTTCCCGAAAAGAAAGTTAAGTTTAAGGATATTTTCTCAATCATCGGCAAGAACGATCAACTTCGTTGGGCTGTAACCCTCATCTTCCTTTATAATATCGGCATTCAGTGCATTATGGGTGTTGCAACATATTATTTCAAATATGTTTGCGGCGATGCAGGAATGATGTCATCATTTATGATCAGCGCATCAATCGCAGAGGTTGTAGGGCTTATCGTATTCCTTAAGGTTGCAAAATTTCTCTCAAGAAAAACTTCGTTCCTTCTTGCATGCCTTTTACCGGCATTTGGTCTTGTAATGCTTTTGCTCGTAGGTATTTTTGCTCCGCACAATGTAGTGCTCACATCAATCTCAGGCGTTATTGTTAAACTTGGTACAGGCCTTGAACTTGGTTGTGCAACAGTATTCCTTGCAGATGTTGTTGATTACGGTGAATTTAAGCTTGGAACAAGAAACGAAGGTGTTGTATTCTCTCTCCAGACACTTATCGTAAAATTTACAGCAGCTCTTACAGCACTTGGTATTGGTGCGGCACTCGGTAGCACACAGTATATTCCGGGTCAGGAACAGTCATTTGCAACAGTGGCATCAATCAGTACACTTATGTGTATCGTTCCTGCAGTTTGTATGCTTATTGCTTATGTTGTTTACAGAAAGAAATATAAACTCAATGACGGTATGATGAAGAAAGTTATCAACACAATCAGCGCAAGAAGAGAAGGTAAGATTGATATGACACAACAGCTTGATGAAAGCGGTAATACAGAGCCTTCTATGTTCCTTCCTACAGTTACGGAAAAGGCAGGTAAGTAAGATGATTGATACTAAAACAGCAATTGAAAAAATTACAAACGGCGAATTTGATGATCTTTTCACTGATATATATGTAGATTCATCAATGATTGATTATCAGAAAAAAAGATATGTTCATGCAATTGAGCAGTATGAAACAATTTTTTGCCCCGATAAGGTAGCAATATTCAGCGCTCCCGGCAGAAGCGAGGTTTGCGGTAATCATACGGATCACCAGCATGGAATGGTGCTTGCAACATCAATTAACCTTGATACTATTGCTGTGTCGGCCAAGAATAACAATGATGTTGTAAGATTTGTTTCTGACGGTTATGATATGATTACTATCAATATAAATGACCTTGAAGTAAATAATGATGAGGCAGGCACAACAGTCAGCCTCATCAGAGGCGTTCTTCGCGGACTTAAAGATCATGGATACAAAATCGGTGGCTTCAATGCCTATGCAACAAGTGATGTACTTGTTGGTGCAGGACTTTCATCGTCAGCAGCTTTTGAAGTAGTTGTCGGAACAATTATTTCAGGTTTATATAATGATATTAAAATAAATTCAGTTGAGATTGCTCAGATTTCTCAGTATGCTGAAAATGTATTTTTTAAAAAACCATGTGGACTTATGGATCAAATGGCTTGTTCGGTCGGAGGAATGATTAACATTGACTTTAAAGATCCGATAAAGCCAATCGTTAAGAAGGTACCTACTGAATTTGAAAAATATGATTACAGCCTTTGTATTGTTGACACAAAGGGTGATCATGTTGACCTTACAGATGATTATGCCATGATTCCCTCGGAAATGAAAAAGGTTGCAAATTTTCTCGGAGAAGATTATCTGAGAGATTGTGATTCAAATGAATTTTATATTCGCCTTGACGAAATTCGTGAGGCTGTTGGCGACAGACCGGTGCTTCGTGCAATTCATTTCTTTAATGAGGAGCATAATGTTAAAAATGCCGTTTCGTCACTTGAAAACGGTAAGTTTGCTGAATTCCTTGATGCAATCAGAAAATCCGGTAATTCATCATTTAAGTATCTTCAGAATGTGTATACAACAAGAGATATTCAACATCAGAACATCTCGGTAGCCCTTGCGCTCAGCGAAAGCCTTCTCCGCAATTACGGCGTGTGCCGTGTTCACGGCGGTGGATTTGCAGGTACAATTCAGGCATTTGTTAAAAATGATTTTGTAAGTAATTACGAAGAATTTATAAATAAAATTTTCGGAGAAAACTCCTGCCATGTTCTCAAAGTGAGAAAATACGGCGGAATAAAAGTAATGTAATTATGCAGGTTTTGTTTTTATGAATAAGGAGGACAAAATGAAAATTCTTGTTTTAGGCGGTGCCGGATATATTGGTTCGCATACAGTTTACAGACTTATTGAAAGCGGTAATGAGGTTGTTGTATTCGATAACCTTGAAACAGGTCATATTGAGGCGGTTCATCCCGAAGCAAAATTTTACAAAGGTGATCTCAGAAACAGAAGTGAAATTGACAGCGTTTTTGATAAAGAAAAAGGTATTGATGCCGTAATTCATTTTGCAGCCAATTCACTTGTCGGTGAAAGTATGACTAACCCTCTCAAGTATTATGATAATAACCTCAACGGCACGAAGGTTTTGCTTCAGTCAATGGTTGCTCACGGAATTGATAAGATTGTATTTTCATCAACAGCTGCTACATACGGTGAGCCCGAGAGAACTCCTATTCTTGAAACCGATCCGACAAATCCGACAAACTGCTACGGAGAAACAAAAAAATCCATGGAGAGAATGTTCTATTGGGTTGAAAAAGCACATGGTTTAAGATATGTTTCTCTCAGATATTTCAATGCATGCGGAGCACATATCAGCGGAAAAATCGGTGAGGCACATAATCCTGAAACCCACCTTATTCCGATTATTCTTCAAGCGGCGCAGGGTACCCGTGACCACATAAGTATTTTTGGTACTGATTATCCCACATCTGACGGAACTTGTATTCGTGATTATATCCATGTCACTGACCTTGCACAGGCTCATATTCTTGCAGTTGAATATCTTATGAAGGGCG
>CACXYD010000083.1:0-5066 GCA_902771755.1 uncultured Ruminococcus sp.
GTCGATGATGATTATATCGTTTTCACACTCAACAAGAGTGATGTTCTTGCCGATTTCGTTAAGACCGCCGAGAAATGCGATCTTGATTGACGGTTTCTGAACATTCTTTTTAGGATAACCCTTAGATTTTGACGAATATTTCTTTTTGTCGTAGCTTGGCTTTCCGCTTGATTTTGGCTGAAATCCGTCATCATTCTTCTTATAGTAACTGTTCTTACCTGAACCGCCCTTTTTTGAAACATTATTTTTTGAGTACTGTTTCACATTCTTTTTGCCCTTTGAGTATCTTGACTGTTTGAGCATATAACTTTCGTTCCTCTTTTCTGTACTCACAAATCTACCTCCGTTTTCGTTAAAATATGTACTGAATAAAAATTGAAATAAATATATCAAAGACCTCTGAGCGCCCGTGAGGCCTTAATTTATTTTTAAGTTATATATTAACCCACCGCCTAAAAGACGAGGGCATATGCACTAAGGTTATAATTTATAATCCGTAAAATATACGAATTTTATTCCCGTAATCAAGACAATATATAGTTACCCTATCATAGTTTTTCATTTTATTTTACCGCACTTCACACTGTAATGTCAAGATATTTTCACAACAAACACAAAAGCTAAGGCTTGCAGGTCGCATAAAAGCGGCAATTTTACGCATAAAAATTTGAAAATACTGTAATAATAAAATCCATAAGAGTTTGTCGGTACAAATTTCAACCGTCATATATATGTATAAATTCCAAAATTTGTTCAAACACCTACCAAAGTTATCAGAATTATAGCAAATAATGGGTTGCAATTGTCGATTGAGCGTATTATAATCTATAGTGCGGATTTTAATTTTTTGAATAATTCCAAATGTACTCTGAATTAAAAAGGAGAATTGTTTTTGAAACAAGTTGAAATTTTTACTGACGGTGCTTGCAGCGGAAATCCCGGTCCCGGCGGTTGGGGTGCTGTTTTAAGATATAACGGTCATGAAAAAGAAATTTCAGGCGGTGAGGCTAACACAACCAACAACCGTATGGAACTTTCGGCTGTTATCAACGCACTTGCTCTGCTCAAAGAACCGTGCAAGGTAACGCTGTACAGCGACTCGCAGTATGTTTGCAACGCACTAAAGCTTGGCTGGGCTAAAAAGTGGAAAGCAAACAATTGGATGCGCAATAAAAAGGAAAAGGCTCTGAACCCCGAACTTTGGGACAAACTTCTCACCCTGTATGATACTCACGAGGTTGAGATTGTCTGGGTAAAAGGACACGCAGGTCATCCCGAAAACGAGCGTTGCGACCGACTTGCAGTTGCAGCCGCAAAACAATTTGCATAATAAACTATATATAAAGGTGGATATACAATGAGATATGTTTATGCCGACAACTCGGCTACTACCGCACTTTCACCGAAAGTGCTTGAAAAAATGATGCCCTACCTCACCGAGGTTTACGGAAACCCGTCAAGCATTTATACAATCGGTGCAAAGGCAAAGGCTGCCGTAGAGACTGCAAGAGAAAACATTGCAAAGAATCTCGGTGCGGCTAACCCGAATGAAATTTACTTTACTTCAGGCGGAAGTGAGTCCGACAACTGGGCGCTCAAGGGCGTTTGTCACGCTCTCAAGGCAAAGGGCAAAAAGCACATCATCACTTCAAAGTTTGAGCATCACGCTATTCTTCACACATGTGAGGCTCTTGAAAAGGAAGGCTTTGAGGTTACTTATCTTGATGTTTACGAAAACGGTATTGTTCATCCTGAAGATGTTGAAAACGCAATCCGTGAGGACACAGCCATCGTTTCAAGTATGTATGCAAACAACGAAATCGGTACAATTCAGCCGATTTCAGAAATCGGTGCAATCTGCAGAAAGCACGGAGTTATCTTCCACACAGACGCAGTTCAGGCGGCAGGTTATGTAAAGATTGATGTTCAGAAAGAAAACATTGACCTTCTTTCAATGACAGCACACAAGCTCCACGGACCAAAGGGTTGCGGACTTCTCTACATCAGAAAGGGTGTAAGAATCGAAAACCTCATCTGCGGCGGTGCTCAGGAAAGAAACAAGCGTGCAGGTACCGAAAATGTTGCAGGCATCGTAGGTCTTGATGCCGCACTTCAGCTTGCAATTGACGGTATGGACGAGAGAAACGCAAAGCTTGAAAAGATGCGTGACAGACTTATTGACGGTCTTTTAAAGATTGAGCGTTCAAGAATTAACGGTGACAGAGTTCACAGACTCCCGGGCAATGTTAATATGTGCTTTGAGGGCATTGAGGGCGAAAGCCTTCTTTTAAGACTTGACCTCAAGGGTGTTTCGGCATCATCGGGTTCTGCTTGTACATCAGGCAGTCTTGATCCGAGCCATGTACTTCTTGCAATCGGTCTGCCCCACGAAATTGCTCACGGCAGTATGCGTCTTTCATTCTCTGACGATAACACAGAGGAAGATATTGATTATATTCTTGAAATCGTACCCGAAATTGTTTCATACCTCAGAAGTATGTCACCTCTTTGGGAAAAGATTAAAAAGCAGGAAGCTCAGGGCTGATTGACAACCCGTTAAAATTCGTATAGAATTGAATAGATATTTGGCAACAATATATTCAGGAGGATTAAAATGGCTTATTCGGAAAAAGTAATGGATCATTTCGCTAATCCGAGAAATGTAGGCGAAATTGAAAACGCAGACGGTGTCGGCGAAGTCGGCAACTCAAAATGCGGCGATATTATGAAAATGTACATCAAGGTTGATAACGATATCATCACAGATGTAAAGTTTAAAACATTCGGTTGCGGTGCGGCTATTGCAACAAGCAGTATGGCAACAGAACTTATCAAGGGCAAGTCAATCAATGACGCTCTCAAGCTTACAAACAAGGCAGTTATGGAGGCTCTTGACGGACTTCCGCCGGTCAAGGTTCATTGCTCTGTTCTTGCAGAACAGGCAATCAAGGCAGCTGTTTCCGACTACTACAAAAGAAGAGGCGTTGATCCCGAACCAATCGTGGGCAATGTTCCCGAATGTGACAGCTGTGGCTGTGAAGGCTAATTAACTTAAAATCAATACATCTGCCTGATCATTCTGTGGTCGGGCAAATTTGTTTACTTTTACATTTTGGTGAATAAATATGAATATTTATGAAAAAGCTAAAAGCGGAATACCGATTGATATGCGAACCGATGAAGGCTATAAATCTGTCTGCGTTCCCGAAATGGTCAGGTCAAGAACACTTTGTCACAAGATGAACATGCTTGATCCCTATGATGAGAAAATAAGGGTTCTGCTTGATAAACTCTTTGAAAACAGATTGCCGAAATCGTCAAACATTATGACTCCGCTTTATATTGACCGAGGGGCAACCATTAATATCGGTGAAAATGTTTTTATAAACTGGGGTTTCAGCACGGTTTCAACGGGAAGCATCACAATTGAGGACGGTGCTATGCTTGCACCTAATGTTTCAATTCTCACAGCAAACCATAATTTCAATGACCTGCAGATTTTGATTTGCAAACCTGTTGTCATCAAAAAAGGCGCATGGATTGGCGAGGGTGCAAAAATAATGCCGGGTGTTACAGTCGGCGAAGGTGCTGTGGTTGCATCGGGTTCGGTTGTTACAAAAGATGTTGCCCCAAGAACCGTTGTAGGCGGTAATCCTGCAAAATTTATTAAAGAAATCACAAAACAAGGAGAATAATTATGGCTGAATTAAAAATTGAAAACGGCAAAATGAAGAACATTGACAAAAGTCAGGTGCTTGTACTCAAAGATCAGGTTAGCTATCAGAAAGGTCAGGTTGTGAGCAAAACTCTTGTTCAGAACGATGCCGTAAGCGTTACACTTTTCGCATTTGACAAAGACGAAGAAATCAGCACTCACGAATCAGGTGGCGACGCATTTGTAACCTGTCTTGACGGTGTCGGCAGAATCACAATTGACGGTGTAGAATACATTCTCAACGAGGGCGAATCAATCGTTATGCCTGCGAAGCATCCACACGCTGTATACGGCAAGGAGCAGTTCAAAATGTTGCTTGTTGTGGTATTTTAAATCACATAACATATAAATAATAATTATAATGGGCATCACAACTGATGCCCTTTTCTTATGTTAAAAAATATGCAATTCAGAGTATTTGTCCGAAATTGGTACAAAATGGTATTTTGTAAGTACAAATGGTGATTTTTATACATAAAAATTGGTTGATTATGCATCCAAAAAATGATATAATCACTCCCACGGAGTTTTATATTGAGGTAAATATATATTGGGGGAACTCTGAAATTTGGTTACAGAAAGGATTATTTGTATGAAAAACAGCAAAAGAATTTTGTCAGCATTGCTTGCAGCTGTAATGGGTGTAAGTGCTTTTACTGCTACAGCGGGAGCAGTTGATAATGACAGCGACAGCGGCGACAAATATTTCAACAAGGGTGATACTTTCGGTTACTATTCCGAAAAGATTTCCCATGCAGGAAAGGATGTTAAAACAACCGACGGTATCGTTGACTACCTCGGTGACGGTGTTGTAGGTTCAACCGACAGCGAAAACGGTGACGGTGACAGATGTCAGAACTATTCATGGTCTGCCCTCTCTGACGGCGACAATATGTACATAGGCACTTGTTCAAGTTCTATGATGCAGACTCTCAAACTTATGCAGAGTGTTCTCGGTGATAAGTTTGATGACAGCGTTATGACTGCCGCTCTTGATGCAATGTTCAACGGTTCATTCTACATCAAAGAGGACGATGACGGCGATCCTAAGAGCGTTCTCATCAAACTTAACACTAAGACAGGCGAAGTAAAACTTCTTATGTCAAAGGCTACAACAGGTCAGAATGTTCAGCTCAGAAACGGTGTAAAATATAACGGCAAACTTTATTTCTGCGGTGCGGTAAACGGTATTCCGAGTATCGTTATGGTTGATCCAAAAACCGATGAATGCAAGATTGTTTACCAGAGCATGACTCTTGCCGAATATTATCAGGCATATCTTCAGGGCATCAGCGTAGGCATCCGTGGTATGTGTGAATACAACGGTCAGCTTGTCGTAAGTATGGTTAAC
>CACXYD010000083.1:5094-12802 GCA_902771755.1 uncultured Ruminococcus sp.
CAACAAGCACACCTTGGGATTCATCATCATACAAGGTTATTGCAAATATGGACGACCTTTGCAATTATCCCGCATACAAGTACAGCGACAGCATCTACGGCGGTTCAATTTGGGATATGACAGAGTTCAACAATGACCTCTATGTTTCAATTTGTACAGGTACAAAGGATAACAAGCCCGATGACAACACAATGCAGTCATTTGCTATTGTAAAGGCAAGTGAGGACGAAAACGGCAACTGGAATTGGCAGCCTGTTATCGGTGATAAGGAAAAAGACGGTGCAAAATACACCTTCGGTATTGATCCCGAAAGAACACGCTCAGGTGCGGCTAACCTTATTGTCTATGGAGACCACCTCTACATCGGCGAATACAACGATGAAGAAATTGCACTTGAAGACATTCTCTTTAAACAGAGTTGTGACTTTGTAAACGCAAATCTCAAGCAGTCTGTTAATGTTTACAGAATGGACAGCAACGATAATGTGGAACTCGTTGTCGGCGATTCCGATACAATGTTCCCTGACGGCAGTCTTACAGGTCTTGGTTCGGGATTCGATCATAACGAAAACCAGTACATCTGGAGAATGCAGGTGTACAACAATAAGCTTTATGTCGGCACATTTGACACAAGCTCACTTCTTGAACCTATCGGTCAGTTCACAAACGGTGACCTTCTCAAGATGACAGACGAAGAATGGAACAGCCAGATTGCTTATATAAAGGCACTTATTGAGCTTATTAGGAGCAAGTCAACTTCAACAGCCTCGGTTTCTGCAGCTGCAGACGAGAACATTACAGACGAGCAGACAACAGCCGGCAAAGAGATTGTAAGCGACAATTCTGTTTCAAACAGCAACATCAACAAGCTTGAAAAGCTCAATAAAGAACTTGAGGAATTCAAGTCACTCAACGATGAAAAAATCTCGGAAGATTCAACCGAAAAATACGCAGAACTCGTTTCAATGCTTGACGATATTACAGACACAGATCCGAGTTTTGGCAACATTTATGACAAGCTCATCAATGAGGAAACTCTCAACAAGATGAAATCATTCGTTATCTGCTCTGCTTATATGGCAACAGCAGACAGAGGTTTTGACCTCTACACAATTGACGAGGATATGAATGTTGACACAATCACAACAGACGGTTTCGGCGATCCTTACAACCACGGTTGCCGTGTGTTTGCAGTTACAGACGAAGGACTTCACCTCGGAACAGCAAACCCGTTCTACGGCACACAGATTTGGAAGGTTGTTGACGATGACAACATGAAACTCGGCGATGTTGACGGTGACGGTGAAGTAACTGTTATGGACGCAACACTCGTTCAGAAATCTGTTGCACATATGGAAAAGCTTTCTACAAAGCAGAAAATTTGAGCAGATGTAACCGAGGACGATGCAATCAGCGTTATTGACGCAACCGAAATCCAACTTATGGTAGTAGGCGCAGAATAATTCTTAACAATTACACAACAGGGAACAGTTTAGGCTGTCCCCTGTTTTTTTATATTGACACCTGTATAAATCTTAGTTATAATAAAAATAGGATAAATTCATCCTATTTTGCTATAATAATATAGGAGGTCATATTATGAATGTAAATACAAAATCACTCGTATCTATTACCGAAGCAAATCAAAATTTTTCAAAAGTAGCACGACTTGTTGACGAAAACGGGTCAGCGGTAATTTTAAAAAATAATGTTCCGAGATATTTAATAGTAGAATTCAGTCAGGTTGAAAACGAAGAATTCGCAAACGATGAAGATGTAATGTCAATATCCAAAAGGCTTATTGAAAAGAACAAAGAGGCTTATGAGGTTCTTGCAAAATGATAAGATTGTCTAAAAAACAAATTATTTCTATGCACAATCAATTGATTGAAGAAACAGGCGGAACAAATGGTGTTCGTGATGAAAGTTTACTTGATTCAGCTGTCAATGCACCTTTTCAACAATTTGACGGTACAGACCTCTTTCCCACTATTCAACAGAAAGCGGCAAGACTTGGGTACGGAATAATTAAAAATCATGCCTTTGTTGACGGAAATAAGAGGATAGGAACTCATACAATGCTTGTATTTCTGTTGCTTAATGGAATAGAACTTAAATACACGCAAGAAGAACTTTATACTGTTATATTAGAAATAGCGGCTGGAAAACTTGAGTTATCACATTTAACAAGTTGGATAATCGAACACGAGATATAAAAGAAAAACGATTGAAATCCACAGGGAAATCAATCGTTTTTTTATTTGTGTGATTATTATTTTTGCAATAAATCAACCGATTGCGGCATTGAAGATTTTTTCGCTGTTTTTCATCAACCTGTCAACAGCCTGCTGACCGCATTTTTTTGCAATACATTCGATTGCATCGGTGTAAAGCTCGGGTGTATTGTGATTGAACGAATGTGCGTCCGTACCGATAATGTCGATAAGTCCTGCACTTATAAGTTTTAACATTCTGCGGCGTTTCATCATCGGAGTTTTCTTTGTGTAATTTGAAATATTCGTCTGAATAACAACACCGAGTCGTTTCAAATCTTCAATCACATCGGGATTGTCAACAAGAAAACTGTAACGCTCAACATGAGGAATTACGGGAATAAGTCCCTGTTCGCTCATAAGCCTGTCGAGCATTTCAAATGAATTGCCCGAAAATGTTGCATTATACGCAAACTCCGTGAGAATATAGTTTGAATTGCCGTAGCTTATGCCCTTGATATTTTCATTATTGAAAAGATACTTTGTAACATAAACCTCTGTTCCGAGAACAATATTCATACCGTTCGGAATGTGCGGCTTGAAGTTTTCAAACTTCTCTGCCCTCTCGGCAATAAAATCTTCAAGGCTGATTTCGTTTGTATAGAAATGCGGTGTAAGGCAGACATTTGTAACTCCCTGCTTTTTAAGGCAAGAGAGCAACTCAAGACTGTCCTCAACCGTTTTTGCACCGTCATCAATACCCGGAAGAATGTGCGAATGCATATCGAAAAGCTGCATACCGTTCACGATTAAAGTGCCTCACAAACACGGTCGCCCATTTCATCACAGCCAACCTTTGTAAAGCCTTCCTCATAGATATCAGGTGTACGGTAGGTTTCAAGAACCTTTGCAACAGCCGCCTCGATTGCGTCTGCGGCCTCGCTCTGATCAAGTGAATAACGGAGCATCATTGCAACAGAAAGGATTGTAGCAAGCGGATTTGCGATATTCTGACCTGCAATGTCAGGAGCAGAACCGTGGATAGGCTCATAAAGACCGAGCTTACTGCCCGAAAGGCTTGCTGATGCGAGCATACCGATTGAACCTGCAATCATGGATGCCTCATCGGAAAGGATATCACCGAAAATATTTGATGTGAGAATAACATCAAACTGACGGGGATTTCTTACAAGCTGCATAGCGCAGTTGTCAACATACATATGGTTAAGCTCAACCTCGGGATAATCCTCGGCAACTCTCTTAACTGTTTCTCTCCAAAGTCTTGATGACTCAAGAACATTTGCCTTGTCAACGCTTGTAAGCTTTTTATTTCTCTTCATAGCAAGGTCAAAAGCAACTCTTGCGATTCTCTCAACCTCACCTACTGTGTACATTTCTGTATCCCATGCTGCCGGCTGTCCGTTAACTTCTTTTCTGCCTCTTTCGCCGAAGTAGATACCGCCTGTAAGTTCACGAACAATCATAACATCAAGGTTTCCGCCGATGATTTCATCCTTGATAGGTGATGCGCTCTTGAGCGGTCCGAAAATAACTGACGGACGAAGATTTGCGAAAAGTCCGAGTGCGCCTCTGATACCGAGGAGACCTGCCTCAGGGCGGTTGTTACCGGGCTGTGAATCCCACTTTGGACCGCCTACTGCACCGAGAAGTACGCTGTCCGATGCCTTACACTTTGCAACTGTTTCATCAGGGAGCGGAACACCTGTTGCGTCAATAGCACAACCGCCGAGAAGTGCCTCATCATATGTAACACCAAAACCGAATTTTTCAGCGGCACAATCAAGAACCTTTACAGCCTGATTTACGATTTCAGGGCCGATACCATCGCCCTTTAAAAGAGTAATTTTATAATCTGCCATTTTTATATCTCCTTAATCAATTGTTTACTAACGAATATTATCCCACAATATACGGCAAAAGATTGTAAACTGCGCTACAATTCTGCCAAACTTTCAAAAAATCAGTCATTCTCTGACGGAAGCGGAATCGTCTGGAATACTTCGCAGACCTTATCTCTCTGCCAAAGCACGGGAGTAACTCTGAGTGAATAGCCAAAGCCGTTGTCCATTGTCCATTCAAACGGTTTTGCCTGTGGAAGTCCGTAGACTGCAAGCAAGGTCATAATAACACCGCCGTGAGTGACAATTACACTCTCGGTTGTGCCTGTTTTCATAAGTCCCTCAACAATGCTCTCAAACATTTTGCACACTCTGCGTGTAAAATCGGCATTGCTCTCCCCTCTCGGAGGTTTTACGGACGAATCGCCGGCGAGCCATTTTTCAAAGTCGGGATCGTTTTTCAGCTCATCGGCAGTTTTGCCCTCCCATTCACCGAAATTACATTCGGAAAGGTTGTCGATAACAAGCGGATTCTGTTCGGGGTAAAGAATTTTTGCGGTTTCTGTACAACGCTTTAACGGACTTGTGAATACAACCTGTGTACCCGGATATTTGTACTCATAATCGAGTTTTCTCAAATCCATTCTGCCTCTGTCGGAAAGCGGAGCGTCTGTTGTTCCGATATACTTTCCCGCAAGAGTATCGTCAATTGAGCCGTGTCTTATAAAATGAATTATGTATGATTTCATAACTTCTCCTATGAACCGATTTTTTGACAAATCGGCACTAAATTTGTTTACAAAAAGTAAATTTTGTTTTATACTGTCAGTATAGAAAGTAGATTGCTATAAATGCCTTCTATGCACTAAATTAAATCAGGGCAATTTCTGCTTTGCTTTTTTACTGACAATCAAGTTAATTATACTATCTTCAAAAATGAGGTGTCAAGTCTTGAACAAAGATTTTCCGAGAATTATAACATTTCTGCGTAAAGAAAGAGGATTAAGTCAAAAACAGGTTGCAAACGATATGGGAATTTCGCAGGCACTTTTGTCACATTATGAAAAAGGAATCCGTGAATGCGGTCTTGATTTTCTCGTAAAAACAGCCGAATACTACGGTGTTTCAACCGACTATCTTCTCGGCAGAACCGTACAGAGAAATTTCACCGCAGATCCGCTTGAAGTTGCCGAAAAAGAAGTGAGTATCAACACCGAAAAGGGCAGTATGATTAACAAAATCAACCGCAGTCTTTTAATGAATACCACCTCGGTAATCTATGATTTGCTTGCAAAAATCGGCAATAAGCACCTCACAAACGCAGTCAGCAATTACCTTATGAGTGCCGAATATGTAATTTTCCGCACAATTTATAACTCCGAAAAGAGCAACTCGCAAACTATGTTTTCGCTTGATAAGAACCGCTACAGAAATCTTACGGGCGCATCAATGATTCTTGACCTTGAAATCATCAACGAGCTTATTGAAAACGATGAACTTGCCCTCACCCTCTCTCCCGATGTTATTTCGGTATATTTTGAAAAAGATGCTCCGTCACTCTTTAATCTCATTCAATATTCCGAAAGAAACATTAAAAATGTCTATGCAGGCAAAAGATAATCGCTTAATTGCCTTATAGAATAATAATTTTACTTTTGTGCTACATTATAAATGCATATGTAGCGTGAAAGTAAAGTAACTGAAATTATTTTTACAATATCGAAAAATCAGTTTACTTTCAAGCTACATTGTGGTATAATATGTAGCATAGAAGTAAGGTGATTTTTATGACAAAACTTAATACGCTTGAATTAATTTTAGAAAAAAATAATGGTATGTTAAGAACATCAGATGCAGTAAATGCAGGTATTTCTAAAACATATTTTCTCGAATACATTAAAAAATGCGGATTTGTAAAAATTGCAAACGGAATTTATCTTTCAAATACTGCTTGGGAAGACGGTATGTATATTCTGCAATCACAACACCACAAGGCAATTTTTTCTCACGAAACAGCCTTGTATCTGTTAGGTCTGTCTGAGAGAGAACCTTTTAAGTATGAAGTCACGGTACCGAGAGGATACAATACTTTCTCATTGAAAGAGAAAAACGCAAAACCATATACCGTAAAAAAAGAATTATACGCTATTGGAATTACAGAATTAAAAACGCCTATGGGGAATGTTGTTAAATCATACAATGCTGAGCGAACTCTTTGTGATATTTTCAAGCCAAACTGTGATATAGAAATTCAAGATAAGCAGTTTGCAATCAAAGAATATATTCACAGTTCTCAAAAAAACATTTTCAAATTAATGGATTATGCAAAAACACTATGTGTTGAAAAACCATTAAAACAATATTTAGAGGTGTTGTTATGATTAAAACATCAAGGCAATTAAAAGATTTGGTTCATAATCTTTCTGGTGGTAACAGTTTAAAAGCACAGATTATTATTCGTAATTATATAATGGAACGCTTTTTAGAAAGGGTTTCGCTATCTGAATATAATAACAAATTCATTTTCAAGGGTGGAATGATGGTTTCATCAATAGTTGGAATTGACAATCGCTCAACAATGGATATAGATACAACACTTAAAAATATAAATCTGTCAATTGAAGATATACAAACTGCGTTAAATAATATTATCAAAATTCCGATTGATGACGGTATCATTTTCAGCGTAAAAAATCTTTCAGAAATAATGGATGACGCAGAATATCCCGGTGTAAGAGCATCTCTTGAGGCAAAGCTTGAAAACATGAAAACTCCGTTAAAAATTGATTTTTCTACAGGTGACGCAATTACACCAAAGGAGATTGAATATAATTACAATTTGATGTTTGAAAATCGCAGCATTAAGATTTTAGCATATAATATTGAAACTATCTTAGCAGAAAAAATGGAAACCGTTCTTTCAAGAAGTATCGCAAACACACGACTTAGAGATTTTTATGATTTGCGTATATTGTATGATACTGTGGATATAGATTATGAAAAACTAAAATCTGCCCTGTTTGCCACCTCTAAAAAACGCAACACCTTTAATATGCTCGAGAGCGTTAAAGAAATTCTTTTGCAAATTGAAACAGACAATGGTATGCAAGATTTATGGAGCAATTATCAAAGAAAGTATGATTATGCAAAAGAATACAGTTGGAATGATGTAATGCATACAATTAAAACACTATTTTCGAAAATAGACTTGTTAAATTGATTTTAACACAACAAACAACGGTCGGTTGGCTTGGAGTTTTTTTCAAGCTGAACCGACCGTTTTGTTATCTGTTTATTTTCTTTTATAGCATTATCCGTATGTAATGCGGAATTATGCGTTAAGACCGAACGAGATTGAAATTGCGTTGTTTATTTCGTTCATAGAATTTTCGTCAACCGTACCCATTTTTTCTTTGAGCCGTTTTTTGTCGATTGTTCTGACCTGTTCAAGCAGAACAACGCTGTCTTTGGCAAGTCCCGAACTGTCTGCGTGTAACGGAATGTGAGTAGGCAAATTTGCCTTTGACTGCTGACTTGTAATTGCGGCAGCGATTACAGTCGGACTGAATCGGTTGCCGACATTATTCTGAACAATGAGTACAGGTCTGATTCCGCCCTGTTCCGAACCTACAACGG
>CACXYD010000084.1 GCA_902771755.1 uncultured Ruminococcus sp.
GCTGAAAAGCATTTGCGAAAACGGAAATGTTGAAGAAAAACTTCGTTCCGTTGAAAGTCTGTTTATGAGTTTGGGATATCTTGCCGTATCGCCTGCGCAGGCAAAACGATTTGCAAACGGCGGTGCGTTGAGCGCCGACAGAACATATCTTGCCAAGTCGGGATACGAGAATGGTCAGCTTTTCAGAATGAAAAACCACGAGGGCGATTTTTTAGGCATAGGCATTGCCGACAAGCCGAATAATCTCATCAAAATATATTTCCAAAACTGCAGACGGTGAGCCACCGCCCCCTGTTCGTGAAGACAGTTTGCAATAGTTCAAACATTATCACCCGAGCGTTACTTTTAGATTGAAAACAAAAACGAAAAATAAAAACGGTGTGCAAAAAACAGCACACCGAAAAATGATTGACATATTAATAGTTAGATGTTAATATATAGATAAGGAAACGGCTTTAGCTGTTCCGCTATTACAGTTTAGTTATTTTTCAACAACCGCCTTGTATTCGCAGTACAGGGCGGTTATTTCTTTATGGTGAACACAATAAAAAATGTGAAAATTACTATCACAGCTATGTATTCCACGCAATCACCCCCTTTCCCAAGGGAGTCGAAACAGCCGCCGCCATTTCCTTACCGAACAATTATATCAAATGCTTTACTTGTATTCAAGTGGGCGTGAGTATCATACGGAATAAATTTGTCTGTGGGATTCACTTTACAGTCATTTTGCGTCACTATAATATGGCTGTAAAATGAATTTGGAGGTATATTTTATGGAAATTCTGAAAGTTGAAAATCTTGTAAAAACCTACGGAAGCGGTGAAAACCGTGTTAATGCCGTTGACGATGTTTCATTCTCGGTTGAAAAGGGTGAATTTGTTGCCATTGTCGGTGCAAGCGGCAGCGGCAAGTCAACCCTCCTTCATCTTATCGGCGGTGTTGACCGTCCCACAAGCGGAAAGATTTTTGTTGACGGCAACGATATAAGCAAAATGAACGATGACAAGCTTGCCGTGTTTCGCCGCAGACAAGTGGGTATTGTTTATCAGTTCTACAATCTAATCCCGATTCTGACTGTTGAAGAAAACATAACTCTTCCCTGCGACCTTGACGGCAGGGGTGTTGACAGAGAAAGACTTGATATGATTCTCGACTCTTTCGGACTTCGTGCAAGGAGAAAACACCTTCCAAACCAGCTTTCGGGTGGTCAGCAACAGAGAACATCAATTGCCAGAGCACTCATTAACAATCCTTCTCTCGTGCTTGCCGATGAACCGACAGGCAACCTTGACTCAAAGTCAAGCGATGAGGTTATGAGTATGCTCAAAATGTGCAATCAGAGTTACGGACAGACTATTATAATGATTACACACAACCTCGACATTGCAAAACAGGCTGACAGAATTATCACAATAAGTGACGGTAAAATTGTTGAGGGGGTTTAATAATATGAAAATCCTCAACAAACTTACATTAAAAAATCTGCGACTTAACAAGGTGCGTACTGCCGTTACAATCGTTGGCATTATGCTTTCAGCGGCACTCATTACGGTTGTTTCGGGAATGGCACTCAGCGGACGACAGACTATGATTGATGCACAGATGACATGGTCGGGTGACTATGATGTTGCACTTGATATTATAGACAATGCAAAGATTGATGAAATTCGCAGTAACCGTGATGTTGAAAATGCCTATTATAAGGAAAGGCTCGGGTTTTCCAAGGCAACAGTTGCTGATAATACCGAATACGGATATGCCGTTACTGCAATTAGCAAAAACGCATTTGACGGTTGCTTTAAGTTAAGACTTGACAAAGGCAGTTTCCCGACAAATTCAAACGAAGCTGTTGTTACAAGTGCATTTAAAACACCTGACGGAAAAAATGTAAAAATCGGTGATAAAATTACGCTTGATCTCGGAGTACTTAAAGGCAAAGATGGAAAGGTTCTTGACGAAAACGAGTTGCTTGACTTGTCGCCAAAGGGATTTAAAGAATCTAAAATAACTGATAAAAATCAAAAGACCTATACAATAACGGGAATTATCGAAAATCCGAATACAGGCGAATTGAACAATCCGGCTTCCTGTTTCGGAATATATACCGTATCTGATGAAAAATCACCTGTCGAGGCAATAAGAACTAAACACATCAACAAACTGTATATTGCATACACCTCTCAAAGTGAAAGGAATTATTTTCAGAACACAGCGGACATTTTAGGCTTTAATGCTGATGATATGTTTGATTGGAGCGACGATATTTCTGCCGAAGATCAGCAGACTTCGGGAGTAAACGGTTATAACTTTAACACAACCCTTCTCTGTATGAAAGGTTACGGCGGAAGTGACGGCACAAATGTAATGATTTTCAGCCTTGCTGTTGTTATCATTATTATAGTAATGGTTGCAAGTGTATTTGTAATCCGCAACAGCTTTGCTATTTCAATCACAGAGAAAACGAGTATGTACGGTATGCTTGCATCGGTCGGTGCAACCAAAAGGCAAATTCGCAGAAACGTGCTTTTTGAGGGATTCATTCTCGGCTTAATCGGCATTCCTCTCGGCATACTTCTCGGACTCGGTGTAATTGCAATCCTTATTGCAATACTCAACAGCGTTCTCGGTGATATGCTGAGCGGTGCAACATTTGTATTTGTAACTCCGACAATTCCGATTATTTGTGCAATCGTTCTTTCTGCCGTCACAATATTCCTTTCGTCATTCTTTATTGCACTGCGTGCGTCAAGAATTCCGCCGCTTGTTGCAATCAGGGGCAACAAGGATATCAAGATAAAGAATAACAAGCCGTATCGCACATCCAAGCTTACCAAAAAACTCTTTGGTGTCGGCGGTGAAATCGCCTCAAAAAGCCTTAAACGCAGTAGGAAAAAGTACCGCACAACTGTTATTTCAATTGTAGTCAGCGTTGCAATGTTCATTGCTGTTTCGGCATTTATGGACTACGGAATGGCATTTACAGAGCATTACTACGGCAATACCGATTACAGTTATATGGTTACCGGAATTGATGCAAATCAGGCTGAAACCATCGAAAAAATGCCGGAAATAGAGAATTATCTGACAGTCGGTTTGCAGTACGGTTATGTGTCGGCAGATGTGCCTGTTAATGAATGTGGAGAAAATTTCCTTTATGACGATGCTGACGGTACAAAGTCATTTGGTGCAGAGTTCCTCGAATTTGAACACTATACATTTGTTCAGATTTGCAAGGAATTGGAACTTGATTACAACAAGGTCAAGGGCGGTGTGCTTGTGTATTCTCAGGTAACACCCGATAACAGTGAAAGTGATAACTCTTCCAAGCCAATGAAACTGTTCAGCAAAACCGCTCCGACAAAGCTTACAGTTTACGGAAATGATGATAACGGAAATGAACTGATAACAGGCAAATTAAAGGTTTCATCAGTGTTTGATAAAATTCCGAAATCTATCGAATATGTGGCAGGTGACGGAACGACATTAGGTGAGAGTTTTATAATCGGCGAACAGGGTGTAATCTCCCCTCAGCTGGGTGAACACGGATGCGTTATTACTCTCTATGCCAACACATCAGATCACGAAGTCCTTACAAACCGTATTGAGTCTATGTCGGGTACAGGTGACTCAGGCAACGGTATTTCTGTTATGGACTATGAAGAAACTGTAAGACAGTTCAATGCCGTTATGCTGATTGTAGGAATATTTGTTTACGGCTTTATCGGTGTTATTTCGCTCATCGGACTTACAAACATCTTCAACACAATCTCAACCAATATGCAGTTGAGGAGCAAGGAGTTTGCGGCGCTGAAATCTATCGGTATGACAAAGAAAGAATTTAACCGTATGATTCGCCTTGAAAGCCTTATGTACGGCGTAAAATCATTGCTTATTGGCATCCCTCTCGGTTTGCTCGGAGTGCTTGCAATATTTGCCGCATTCTCAAAAGGCAGTGTTCCAATGAGCTTTGTATTCCCGTGGAAAGCGATTTTGATTAGCATTGCGGTTGTGTTTGTCGTAGTATGGTTGATTATGAAATACTCAATTTCAAAAGTTAATAAGCAAAATATTATTGAAACAATCCGAAACGATAATATCTGAGTGGTAAATTCAGTCAGACGGCTGCATTTTGTTGAAATTTGTTGACAATGACTGTGTGCTCTGGTATAATGTATCTATAAAGTTAGATACCACAATATTTTGTATGTTTTCATTGCTGACGGGCGGATTATTGATTTAATCCGCCCGAATTTCATTTTTGGAGGACTTTTTGTGAAAATTCTTCTTGTTGAGGACAACCGTGCAATTTCAAAAGGACTTGTCTATACTCTCGAACAAAACGGCTTTGAGGTTGAGTTGTGCGAAAATGCCGAATCAACGCTTAATTCCCTCGGTGGCGACTTTGACCTTTTCATTGTTGATGTGTCGCTTCCCGACGGCAACGGTTTTGAACTTTGTGACGAAATAAAAAGGGTGTGCGAAACTCCCGTTATTTTTCTCACCGCACTTGACGATGAGGACAGCATTGTCAAAGGATTTGACCTCGGAGCGGAGGATTACATAACAAAACCGTTTTCAAGCCGTGAACTACTCGCAAGAATTAAACGCATCACCAAAAAACTCGACAAAGCTATGGTTATGAACTTTTGCGACATCAGCATTGATTTTGACAAAAAGCAGGTTTGCAAAAACGGCACTCCCGTTGTGCTGACGGCACTTGAATATCGCCTGTTTGCAATGCTTGCCAAAAACAGTGGCAAGGTGCTTACCCGTGAACAAATTCTTGAACGCATATGGGATTTGTCTGGAAATTATGTTGAGGACAACACGCTGACCGTGTACATAAAAAGACTTCGCAAAAAACTTGATACGGATATGATTAAAACCGTAAAGGGCCTTGGTTACAGGCTGGAGGTATAATGAAAAACACATCAAAATTTCTTGCGGTAATGCTTGCGATAACGGCACTTTTCTGTTGTGCTGTTGCGGTAGGAGTCGGTGCAGGCTTTAATGCCGTTCGTGAAAGTACGGATAAAAAGATAATTGCCATTGCAGAAAAGGTTCGTGAAGAATATCCGGACATTTCCGAGAATGAACTTGCTCAAATTTTGAACAGTGATACTACAAATATAAAAGGCGACTTTACAAAGTACGGAATAAAATCCGACAGCGGTTGGGTTGACATTCAGAGCAGTAACTATGCAACTATTACGATTGTGATTGCAACCGTAGGTGTTGGTGTGTTCGGAATTTTGCTCTGCGTTGTGTTCATACGATACTGCAAAATGCAGAAAAAACAGCGACTTGAAATTGTGAAGTGCCTTGAAAAAATCAACAACCGTGAGTATGACCTCGACCTTGACGGTTCAACCGATGACGATATGTCGCTGTTAAAGCAGGAAATTCAGAAAACAACGGTAATGCTCCGTGAGTATGCCGACAATTCAATGACAGAGAAAGAAATTCTTAAAAATTCGCTTGCCGACATCTCTCATCAGCTAAAAACACCGCTGACTTCAATTTTGATTACCACGGAAAATATCCTTGATGACGATGATATGCCCGTTGAAATCAGGCGGGATTTCGTTATGGATATAATGCATAACGCCCACGCGATAAATTTCCTTGTGAAAAGTCTGCTCACGCTTTCAATGCTCGACTCGGGAACTGTTGAATTGAAGTTCAAAAAAGTGTCGGTTGAAAAAATAATTGACGAGTGCATTACACGCACCGAGGTTCTTGCCGATATCCGTGATGTGAGAATTGAAAAGACCGTCAAAAATGATTTTAAGCTTGACTGCGATTTCCGCTGGATTTGCGAGGCGGTTTCAAACATTGTAAAGAACTGCATTGAGCATACTGACGGCGGCGGTTATGTCAGAATTTCTGCCGAAAGGAACAGTATGTATTCTGAAATCACCATAAGCGACAACGGCTGCGGAATCAGCCAAAAAGATTTGCCACATATTTTTGAGAGATTTTACAAGGCACAAAATTCTTCCCCCTCAAGCGTCGGCATAGGTCTGTCGCTTGCAAAGTCAATTGTTGAAAAAACAGGCGGATACATTACCGTAGATTCCGAACTCGGTGTCGGCACAACATTTAGACTTAGGTTTTTGAATGTAAGACTGCAATAAATTGAAAATGGAAAATTAACGGCGAGCCGCCGTTCCCCTTTCGAGAAGACAGTAAGCAGTAGAAATTGTATCAGTTGCCCGAATCAGGCATTGATACAATTTTTGTTTTATATAAAAGTTATTGTTTACTTGTATGGGCAATTGTCGGGTGGCAATTTTGCAAAGAGCAAACCATTGTCGCCCGACCGTTTTTGTTTATATGAAAGTCAATGTTTAATTGTACAAACGATTCCAATGCTACGCTCGGGAATGTTGACATTAGACCTAATTAAACTATCTTCACAAACAAAAACTTTCACAAAAATAAAAACTTACTAAAAGTAATTTTGCATAAAATTTTAGTATCAAGATTGTATAACTTGCTATTTTTACAAAATAAAACTATAATATGTGGCTTTTGTGAGCGATTTGTGATAATATTTATTTGTTTAGGGATGTTTGACCCTATTTAGAAGTTTTGAAAGGAGTAATCAAACAATGAAGAAAAAGAGGATGAAGAGAGCACTCAGTGCCTTACTGACACTCTGTATGGCTCTCCCCGGTGCTTCCGTGGCGTTTGGCTCGGTGAGCGCGGCAACAGTTTCCGATGACAGCAGCACATCTGCATCATCAACTGCCGCAGGTTCGCTTGTCGAGAATGACGGCTTTACATGGGATAATGCCAATGTGTATTTCCTTCTTACTGACCGTTTCAGAAACGGAAACACTTCAAATGACCACTCATATGGCAGAGCGCTTGACAAGAGTGGCAACCCGATTTCAGGCTGGGACACAAACCCCGGTACATTCCACGGCGGTGACTTTGCAGGTGTTACACAGTCAATCAAAGAGGGCTATTTTGACAAACTCGGTGTAAATGCACTCTGGATTTCCGCTCCGTATGAGCAGATTCACGGCTACTGCGATTCAGGCAAGGGCTTTGCTCACTATTCGTATCACGGTTATTATGTTCTCGACTATACCGAAACTGATGCAAACTTCGGCACAAAAGAAGAATTCCAGACTCTCGTTGATACAGCTCACGAGCACGGTATCAGAGTTATTATGGATATCGTTATGAACCACGCCGGCTACAACACTGTTGCGGATATGGAAGAGTATGGATTTGGTACTCTCCTTGACGGCGCGTCAGACTTTAAGTACAAGCTTACAGATGTAGGCGATGTAAACAACCACATTGACTTCAAGTCATCAGCATCCGACTGGGGCAACTGGTGGGGCAATGACTGGATCCGCAGTGGTCTTCCGGGATACACAGAGGGTTCAGGTGACGACTATACAATGTCACTCAGCGGTCTTCCTGACTTCAGAACTGAGCAGACAAAGTCTGTTTCAATTCCTCCGCTTCTCAAGACAAAGTGGACAAAGGAAGGCACATACAATCAGAAAGTTGCAAAATACGGTTCATCTAACACTGTAACAGGCTACATCTCAACATGGCTTGCTGAATGGGTTAAGGAGTACGGTGTTGACGGTTTCCGTTGCGATACTGCAAAGCACGTTGAAAAGGCATCATGGAACAAGCTCAAGCAAGCTT
>CACXYD010000085.1:0-17084 GCA_902771755.1 uncultured Ruminococcus sp.
GTTCCCTATTTTCGCATAATAAAAGCGGCAGGACATTTCAAGGAAACTCAGAATGGAGCGTATATATCAGCAGGGCTGAATATTGCATTAACAATGGCCCTGGTATTTAGATATGGTCTTGTTGGCGCTGCTACAGGGACACTTGCAGCGATGCTGTATCATTCCTTTTATTTCGTCTGGTATTTGAAGGATAATATTCTGAACAGATCTGTAAAATATTTTATTGCATCATTTTCCATATACAATTTAAAATAGTTGTCACTTATTTCTCCATTTTCAAAAAATCTTACTTCAACACTTCTGTTTCCAAATTTTTCAGAAGCAAAATACATACTTTCATAATTTCGAGCCCAATTTTTTGCTGAAAAACTTACCGGATTAAAATCGTCATCATAATTTTCGTTTAAATATTTCAAAGCCTTTTCCTTACATGTTTCTGCAAGTTGTGCTTTATTCTCCAACATACAGCCATTCACTCCTATCATAATCAGTAGTCCGAGTAAAAACATCAGACAAATTTTAAAAAATCTTTTCATAAGGTCATCACCTTAATACACAATTCCAAGTTCTGTTTTGCCGACACGGATGGTGTCGCCGCTTTGAACACAAGTTGGTTCTGTAACAATTTTCCCGTTAAGGTATGTATGATTTGCCGAGCCGAGGTCATCAATGTACAAATCGTTGCCGGAAACAAAAAGCCTGCAATGTCGTTTTGATACCATTAAATCATCAGGCAGAGCATACACATTTTCGCCGGAAATTCTGCCTATAATCAACTCGTTATTAACATTGAAATCAACCTTATCGCCGTTACCTATATTCACGATTTCAAGAAGAAATCCTCTGTTTTTGGAACGATTTCCGTTTACCACAACAGTTCCGCCAAGCTTACCCGTTATTCCTTTAAAATAATTCTGATCTCTCGAAACCCTGCCGGTTTGAATATCCGCACCGCCGTTTATATGAACATCATTTCGAGAAAAATCCCTTCTTGTCTTAGCAAAAACGCAAATGCAAACAACTGCCGCAACCAATATTACAATTACCAATACTGTGTAAATAATCCATTCCACGACAATCACTCCGTATCTCTCGTTTTTGCGATTTTTTCAGCCTCTTCCTCGGCAATTTTCATATGTCGTGAGGCTGTTTTGATTTTTTCCGACTGTAAAAGTAAATTTTTCTGAATTCTGTCAATTTCTTCATTTATTCCGTCAAGTCCTTTTATAAAGCGAATTGACGCATCGTCATTCCAATAATTGCCTATATCGTCAATTTCGGAACTGACAACCGAAACAACTTCACGGGATATGCTGTCAGATATAGATTCTAAATTATCGGACGCTGTTTTTGCGGCATCAAAGTTATAATTTATCATTTTATCCAACGCAAAATCCTCCTTAGGTTAAAATTGATGACGGTAGCTGTGAAGAATCTTCTGCATTTTTCTTTTCCGCAGAATGATATTGTTCCGTTATAAGTCTGAGATTTTCAATTTCTCTCATAAGGTTTTTATGGTTATTCTCGGCAAGTTTTACTCCCTCTCTTGCCTCTGTTCTGACAATCTCAGCGGCATCCCCCGACCAATATGTATCGGTTCTCTTAACAATTTCAAAGCCCAGCATAAAAACGCTGTCAAGCCTTTCGACAAGTGCCTCAAGCTGTGAAGCCTTTTCATACATTTTCTCGGGTGATACCTTGAGGGTATAATCGTTATTTAAAAAATGACCTGTAAATTCCATAATCCGTCACCCTCATCTGTCAGCCGCAAGAAATATATTTACTGCTTCTTCACTGTCATTGTTATATGTCGCAAGTGCCGTTTGCATTGCATATCGGATAAAATCCAGCCTGTCCGTCATATTTACACACTCAGAAATATCCGAAACAAAGCTATTAATAAACTGTTCCTGTGCAATACCTTCCCACATTTTTTTTAGTTCACCCATGCTGTCGGTGATTTTTTTCGTGAGAATATCTATTTCTCTTATCAGGTCGGTCAGTTTACTGCAATCGGCTGAAAGATTGTTAATATCAACATTGATTTTTTGATCCATACAATCACTCTGCTTTCAATGAAATTTGCGGCACACTTCCCTTAACAACCGGGAAGAAGGTCTGTGTGCTGTCTTTTAAAAGATAGAAGAAACTCCGTTTTTTGGGAACACCGTTCTCGATAATGTCGCAAATATTGTTTTCTCCCTTTGTATAAACAGCGACAATTCTCTTTAAAGCAATGCTGTACCGCTTTAATTTCTCCGCCTGTTCTTTAATCCGTTTTCTGTCATTGTCAAGATTTTTCAAAATCTCATCTGTCAAAGAATTTTCGGAAATTCGTAATTTTTCAATATGAATTTCTTCAGCCTTTTCATAACAGATATTTGAAAGCTGTGCCAATCGGTCCGAAAGGTTCAAAACTCTGTCGCAATCAATCTTCATATTAACAATCCTTTCATTTCGGGGCAGAAGTTACTGCCCCGAAACAAACCTGTGATTTACTTATCAGGAAATAACACCCGATGAAAGAGAAGCGGCGTCATCAACATTCTGCTGTTCGGCATTTGAATAGAGGTTTGCCATCTGCTCAAGGTCACTTACATGTTCCTGAATCATTCTGTTGAGAGTCTGAATATCCGACTCAAGGCTCTTAAACTTTGACATATAAGATGAGGCGGCCTCGCCTTCCCATACACTGCTCATTGATGTTACAATATTCATCATTTCGCTTGTGAGTGAGCTGATTGTGTTGCCCTGTGAAGAAAATTCGGCTGATGTAGATAATAATTTATCGGGTGAAACCTTAATTGTTCCTGTCATAATAATGCACTCCTTTATTTTTAGTTGTTATCAGTATGTTCTGTTGCTTGCAATTTCTGTGTTGGTTCTTTCTGTCTGCTCATAGCGTGTTGCAATTGAATTGAGCCTTTCAATATATGTAATAATCAGGTTGTAGAACTCGTCCATTTTTGCCTTATCGCTTGTAAAAGCGGCATGGAAAGCGTCGTTTGCCTCGCCCTCCCACATAGATTTAAGACTTGTTTCGGATGATACCAGCTGTTCAACAGCCGACTTAAATCTGCCATTAAGATCCTGAAGACTCTCTGCCTGTGCGTTAAGCTGGGACGCTGTAACTTTAAAATCTGCCATAACTAATTCCTCCAAATTGAATTTGATTTTTATTAATTTCATCCGTTTGTTCTTCGGATGATTATATTATATTTAATTGTGCCTGAAAAAGTTTTAAAACTGACAAACGACACTTTTTTCGGACAAACAGACATATTTTACACATAAGATTTGCGGAAAGCGATTGTCTGTTCTCAACCTTGAATAACATAAACTGCGTTTTATCGCCTCCGATTTCGCACTGTTCTTTCTGACAAATAACGCTTGCAATTTCTTCAATCACAACGCCTGTCGGCACATTCTCATCAAGCTTAAAATCATATGAAACATCAAGAACCGGCACATAAATTTCGGCAACAATCATACGCGTTCCTCCAACAAATTCTTTATACTCTTTTTCATTTCAGACTTTGACAACTGCTTTCTTTTCACATTTTCACCGTCAACATCAAGTATATAATCACACAAAAAATATTCTGCAATATCTATATATCTGCCTGTTCCGTCCGACTTTATTTTGTCAATTGAAAACACCCGTCTTGAACTTCCGTTGTTTTCACAAGATATATCCCTTTTCCCAAGATAATTAACTTCAAATTCCTGAAGTTCATCATCACCAACAAAATATTCATCAAAGCAATTTTCAAAATACCCTTCGTCAAAAAGCTTTGAAAAAAGGCTCTCAAAATCACAAGCCGAAATTCTTATACTGTCTGCTTTGGTTGCCATAACTTCGCACACGGCAAATTGCTTTTTTTCGCCGTAACAGCACAAATCGGGAACATTGTTTCTGCCTTTGATAATATAAAAATCGGGCGCAAACATAATCAGCTTTATAATTTTGTCAATATCGCCCACGGTATGAAAACTGTTGCCATCCGAAATAATATATCCCTTGTCCGACAGTTCACCGATAATTTTGATAATTTCTGTTTTATCGGGAATATCATCGTCAATTTTAAGTCCTCTTACCGATTCACCGCCGCAACCCACAAGCAAAACATAAAGTTGCTTTTTGGTCAGAACATAATTTTGAGTGCCGATATTCATAATTGAATTGCCTCCTTAACCTTGCCCTTGTATGACCTCGAAAGCGGAATTTCGCAACCGTTATCAAGCACAACAATATTTTTGGAGAGGACAATTTTACTTATTCTTTTCTTTGCCGCAATAAAACTCCTGTGACATCTTATAAACCTATCGTCAAGCGATTCTTCAAGCTTATCAAGTGTACCGTAAAACGAGTATTCTTCGTTATCCGTACCGAGAAAAATCTTTTTGTCCCGTGATTCAAAATAAACGATTCCCGAATACGGCACAAGCCGTTTGCCCTCACGGGTTTCAACCACAAAACTTTTACTGCCGTCTTCCTTCTCAAAATGTCTGTAGTAGTCCTTAAAAATCGTATCAAGAACATTTTTAGCGGTAGTTCTGTCAAACGGCCTTATCAGCAAGGAGCCTGCCATAATACTCGGAATAATATATGTTGCAGGCGAAAGGCTTAAATCAACAATAAGTAATATTGACATATTCTGATTTGTACTTCTCACCTTTTTAGCGTAATCTATTCCGCCGTTTTCGCAAACATCAACGCAAGAAATATCCAGCACGGGACAGTTTTGCAGAAACTTTTCAAATTTATCTCTTGATGAAAAGCCATACATTTTCAAGTCCTCATCGCTGAGCATTGAGCTTATATCCGTAACGGTCTGTTTCAACAAGGTCAATTCATTTTCACTTTTGGTGTAAGCCAAAAAAGATATCATTCTTCTCTACTCCCAAAAAGAGGTACAATAATTTTAAGTGCGGTTGTATCATCATCCTTTGAAGGTGTAAGAGCATGACCTTTCTTTGATGACTTTGACATCTGCGAATAGTGTATATTCTGAAAATTGAATATTCTCTGCGATGCAACATTTCCGCCGAGGTGAACTCCCGTTTTATAACCTGTAAAAAGTCTGTACAGATTACTTCCTGCGGCAGATGCAAGGTTGTCCGTGTTGATACACGCAAAGAAATATATGTTATGCAAACTGCCTTTTTCGATGATATTTTCAAAATATCCGCTCATATTCGTAATATTTCCCTCGGGGTGATATACGCAATCAATAAACTTTGTAATGTCGGATATAAAAATAAACATCGGCTCTTTGGTACTCATTTTTTCGTATATTTGCAGGTCTGACAGTCCGTCCTCCTCAAGGGTGTGTTTATATTTATTTCTTGCAACAAATTCATCCGTAATCGACTTAAAGTAATCGAACACTCCCTTATCGCTGTCAATATACTCAAAGCCGAGTTCCGAAGCAAACAGCTTTAATTCGTTGCTTTCTTTCTCAATCACAACACCCTTGCCGTTCTTTTGACTTACTGCATACATAAGCAATTTAAGCAGATTGGTCTTTCCCGTTCTCCTCTTTCCGCTTATTGAGTAGCAATATGTATCTGCCAAATCAACGCTGTAAACAGATGCGTCAACATAGTTGTATGCAAACGGTATCAAGCGTTTATTACCTATGGCAGCGCTGTATTCATCAAGATTTTTCAAATCGTCAAACACAGGATTTTCGGGAATGAACGGTATCTGTTTTGCCACATTGCCGTCCCACATATCACGCATTCTCTGACTCATTGCCTCAATTTTTGCATTTCTCTTGTAGTCATCTTCTGCGTCAATCGCAAGAGCGGTCTGAAATTCAAGTAACCTACCCTCAACAAATGCAATGCCTCTGCCCTTAATACCCGACTCGGGAATAACATCAATGTGAGTTGCTCTCATAACATCCATATATTTAAACTTGTCGCCCATTTCCAGACTTATAACGGTACGGATATTATCACCTATTCTGTTCTGAATTTCAGCCATACCGAATCCTGCCGATGATAACGCAAGGAAGATACCGTAGCCTACACCCTCTCGTGAAAGGTGAATGAGAGTATCCTCATAAGCATTCTCTGTCTTTTCCTTAAATCCGGCAAAGTTGTCAATTACGATTACAATAGAGGGGATTTCAATTCCGTGTACTTTAACATACTGACGATAGTTACCGCCGTTAAACAGTTTTTTTCTTTCGTCAATAATACCCTTAATCATACTGAAAAATTTGCCGATTTTTTCAACATCATTTTCACGCAAAACTCCGCCTGTATGCGGTAATTTTTCAAATGATGACAACATTCCGCTGCTGAAATCGAGAATATAAAAGTTTACAACATTCGGCGAATATTTTACTGCAAGAGAATATATTAATGTTTGCAAAAATGTACTCTTACCCGTAACTACAGAACCGCAAACAGCAAGATGACCGCCGTTTGCAAAATCAACCGACAAAGGCAATTGAGTCTGATTTTCTGGATCGTCATAAATACCCGTTACCGCATTAAGCGACCACGAATCACTTTCATTCCAACCGTTAAACTTACTTTTTGTAATGTCCGAAAGAATAATTTCTTCTTTCAACAACGGCATCCAAAGTCTTGCTTTAAAGTTATATCCGTTGTTTTTCGCAGTTTTTGCAATGTATTCAACAACAGCCTCAAGCTGAGTTTTTTCCTTAACTTCGGGTAATTTAATATTGTTGAGCGACGCCGAAAAAATAATTTTCTTTACCGCCTCGGTATCGTCCGAAACATCTTTCGGTATCAGCTTTAAAAAGTTTTTCACGGCATTGATATCCGAATTACCGTTTCCGATATTAAACTTGTTTTTCCTTGCATTTTCAATAATTTTATCCGCAAGCAAATTAACAACATCACCCTGATTATTGTCTGCCTCTTTTAAAAACTCGTCACTTTTTGCAATTGACTTTGCACACCTGTAAAGAAACAGATACCACCTCAGTTTCTCCTGTTCTTTGCGTTTCATCTTTGTATGACTTCCGACAATGGCGGTTTTGCCTGTAGGAGTAATCATTGTTGCAATTTCCTGCTTTCCGCCCTCATTGCTGTCATCATACGGTGCACCGCTCCAACCCGATTGAAACAGCTCATATATTTCATCGTTGCCAACCTGAAGATAACATCTGCCCGCCTGTGTAATATAAGCCGCATCGGGCTTGTGCAACATATCGTTACTGTCCTGCCTGTCCTGAACACGCAGACAAAGTCTGAATTTTGCGTTTGACCAAATGTTATCGTCAACCGTACCGCTCGGTTTCTGTGTTGCAAGAATAAGGTGAACTCCAAGGCTTCTTCCGACCTGTGCAACACTTATCAGCTCACGCATAAAATCGGGTTCTTCCTTTTTCAGTTCCGCAAACTCGTCAATTATGATAACAAGATGCGGAATAGGTGTCGGCGCTTCACCGCTCTTATACAGCCTTGTGTAGTTGTTTATGTTGTTTACACCGTACTCGCCGAAAATTCTTTGACGGCGAAGGTTTTCGCTCTTAATTGAAATCATCGCCCTGCGAACCTGATTGCCCGAAAGGTTTGAAATTTGACCTGCCATATGCGGTAAATCAACAAACAGATTTGCCATACCGCCGCCCTTAAAGTCGATTACAAAAAAGGCAACATCATCGGGGCTGAAATTAATTGCAAGCGAAAGCATAAATGTCTGAATAAGTTCACTTTTACCCGAACCCGTAGTACCTGCAATAAGTCCGTGAGGGCCGTGATACTTTTCGTGGATATCAAGGTAGCAATCCGCTCCGCCCGCCTTTTTGCCCACAAGAGCTTTCATTGTGTTAAATGTTCTGTTTTTCTGCCATTGCTCAATAATGTTAAAATCATCAAGCTTTTGCACACCGTACATTTCAAAGAAATCAAGCGATTGTGCAATGCTGTTGTCGCCCTTGATTTCTCTGACGGCAATTCCCGACAAAGCCTTTGCAAACATATTCATTTTTTGGCTTGAAACCGTATCAAAATGAACGGAACAAGCCTCTGTATTGCGGCTCATCACATTATAAAATCCGCAAAATTCGCTGTCGTTCTGAATTATATTTTCACACACATTAGGCAAGTTACGGCAGTAATCCGTTATAAGAAAAGTTGTAAGCCCTGTGTTATTTTCTCTGTCAAATACATATTTTGAAACAAGTTCGCCGTCAAGCAAGCTTACATCAGACACAAATAAAATGTAATGCGGCTGTGCGTATATATCTTTATCATCATTCTCACAACGAACACGCATTATATTGGCAAGTTCAAAAAACACATCGGCACATTCCTGTCTGTTTGTCGCATAATATCTCGTGCTTTTATTTTCCGACCATACATGCGGCAACCAGCGTACATAATCCCACCTGTTTTTATCTTCAAATTCTTTTTCATCAAAACAAAATGCAATTTTGACATCCGTATAGCTGATGTTCGCCGCAATTTGTGCAATTATGTCGTCAACAATTTCAAAAGCGCCGATTTTATTTTCACCGCCTGCAATACCCCACAATTTTTTTGACTGCAAATCAATTCCCACGGGAACATTGTTCAGCTTTTTAAAGTTGTCATAAAGCATTGACGGTTTATCTTTTAAGCCGTCATATGTAACGGAAAATTTTTCTTTCGGGATTTGGATATCGACCTGAAAGTCAATGTCGCCCGTTCCGAGTCGGCAAAACAGAAAATCATCGTGTGTGAAGTTTCTGCACCACAACTTGGGATTGCTTCTTGTATATTCGGCGCATATATCCGCAGACGGATACATTGTGCTCAACGCCTCATAATTTTGTCTGTATTTTTCCTTAATGTAATCGGCAATTTCAATAAGGTAATTACCGTAAACATTAAATCTTTCAGATTCGTCCTCTGCCTCACGCTTTTTTGTTTCTTTAATATTGTAATATGCCCACAATCCGCCCATAAGAGCAGAACCCACCGAGGTGATAATGCCCGTGAACATAAATGCATTTGCACCCGAACCGTTAAGCGTAGTGCTGAACACGGTAAGTCCGCAACCAAGCACCATAGGTATTGCCATAGTAAATGACGGACCTATAACGCTTAACATAGAACGCTTTTTTGAAAACTGCGGAACTGTAGGCGGTTCAATAACAACCGTTTCGTTGCATATTTCCCTGAAAATTCTCGGTGAACGGTTAAACATCTCAACATTTGAAACAGCGTGAACCGTATCATATGAAACCTTCGGAAGAGTAAATTTTTCAATTTTATCGGACACCTTAAATTTTGAAAACAGCGAACCCACCGCAATCATATCTCCGAAACAAATTATTTTCAGACCGAAAACATCTATTATTTCTCCGAAACCGAGAACTTTTCTTCCGCCTATCCTGATATGATTTACAAAAGTTCCGTTTGAACTTGTGTCTTCAAGAACCGTATTTGTTCCGTCAAATCTGAGATTGCAATGGTGTTTTGAAATCAAATTCAAAAATGAACATTGCACGGTATTGTCAGCTTCACTTCCAACCGTAACAAGCCCGTTGCCGATAAAATACTTTTCAAATGATGCAAGCACTCTGATTTTTTACAATTTTATACTCGCCGTTTTCATTTGTTATTGACCATTTATGAGCAATTACTTCAAGAGAAAGGTAAAAACTTTTTGTCAGTTTAAACTCCTTGCTGTCAATAAAAATACGATAATCCGTATTATCTACATTCGGGAGAACAATTTCTCTGCAAACCTGACTGCGGTAAATTATCAGTATCATAACAAACCTCCGTTGTTACATAGTCACCATATCATAATAAAACAGCGTAATTTTGAATACATTTGAGCCTATGCAGACACGGTCACCCGACATAAGCTCACATGAACTTCCGCCTTCAAGCAAGTAATTTCCGAACAGACCTCTTTTAAGAACTGTTCCGTTAGATGAATTAAGGTCGCATATATACACTTTCATATTATCGGAAAAGATTTTGCAATGGTTCATAGAAACCGATGCTTCATTGATAAAAATATTATTTTTCTCGGAATCTCTGCCGATATTTACACCTTTTTCGGGATCAAATACAAACTGTGCCTTTTGTTTACGGTTCAAAGTTTTTATGTATATCATAATTTTCTGACCGTTAGGAGCGTCAGCTTTGTTATCTGAATTTATATCATTTGTAAGGCAGTAGTTAAGATATTCTTCCTTGATTATATTGCCTGCGGCGGTATAGTATTTATCCCTCTCGCTTTTTTGAGAATTAAGCTTTACAATCGCCACGGCAATCAAAATAAGCAAGGCAACTGTCAACACAATTATTAATACCATCATCAGTTTGTTGCTCCGTTGATATTTTTGATTTCACCGTTTTCAATGGTGAACACATCCCACCATTCATCGCAATCGGACGGAACCGAAATTGTTATAGGTTCTGACGAACCTGAATACACCTTTACAACTGCACCCGACATACCAAGCGAACCGTTTGAAGAAAATCTGTGAACTCTGTAACGATATGTACCGTCAGGTCTTGAAAGCGTTATAGTTTCGGGACCGTATCCGTCGATATCGTCAACATCAAGCTGTGCAATAGTACTTGACCCTGAAACTGCTATTGCGTTTCCAAAGTAAATATTGACTTCATCACCGTCTTTAGTTGTACCCTCAAGGTGAGAGTCAAGGTCACTTGGCGTTGCACCCCATTCAAGTACAATTCTTATTTCGCCCTCTGCAAGTGACGGAGAAATGCTGAAATCTTTCTCCTGATCTGCTCCGCTTACATAAACATTGAAATATTCTTTTTTGTAACCCGATGCCGAAACCTCAAATGTATAATCACCCGTTTCAAGTTCAACATTGTAATTTCCGCTGTCAATTGACACCTCGGCGGCACTTTCACCCTCCTTTGCGTCCTTGCCTTTTCTGACAACAACTTCTGCACTGCTTACAACATCCGCTGTTGTAACGCTGATAACCTTACCGCTAACCTTGGATTTCTGTGCAACTGCTGCAACTGTTTCGGGATTTACGGTAATATAAGAAGTGTTAGCCATTATTGTACCGTTCTTGTCCGTTTCAACAGACACGGTACATTTTTCGCAACTGAAAGTAATAATATTTTTCTTTAGCGTATTATCGTACTTTGCAACGGCATTTGTAATGCCTGCCGATTTTTTCAACTCGTCAATTTTCATTCCCTGTGACGGAAGATTAATGATATCCGAAATCTTATCCACCTTAATTTCTGTCGGGAATGAGTAAGAAAACGGTTTCATTGCTTTCTCGTCAACAACCTTAGCCGAATCATTGTTGTAAGAAAACTCTGCGTCAATACCGTTGTATCTTACCGTATAAACACCGTCGCTGTAATTATCCGACACAACGGTATAATTTTTGCTGTACTGCTCGTAATTATACTGTCCGAACATATTCAGCAAAGTAATATTTACGGGATTTGAATTATAATCCGTTTTGCCTGATGAAACAGTAGTGCTTTCTGCTGAGCCGAGATAAACCGCAAGTGCATTTTTAATCTGCTCGGATTTGGTTTTCTCATAACCTTCGTTAAGAATTGCAACAGCCTTTTTCATATCATTTTTGTTGTCATAATAAATCATTGCAAGCTTAAGATACGGTTCTTCCTGAGTTTCATCCGCAGCCTTTGCCATTTCGTAATATTTTATAGCACCGTCATAATCTTTGTCCGCAAGATATTTCTCCGCCGTTTGAATTTGTTTTGTATAAACCTCGTAGCTTGACGGAATACATATAACGCATATTGCCGCAATACAGCAGGCGAGCAAAGCTATTGCAGGTATAATCAAAAGCATAGTTTTCTTGTTCATTCTCAAATTCCCCTCTACCGTCAAATAATAATTGCAACAACACTCAACAGCAACAATGTTGCCACAAGGAGCATAAGTGCAGAAATTAACATAACCGAACTGTTGTCGTCAGTTTCCTGTTTGTAAACAGACACATTTTCTGTTTTATAGTTTTCACAATTATAATAATCATCGTATGCATAAAATTCATCTGCATAATTATCACAACTGCAATCATAATCATATGTTTTAAATTTATATGCTTCTTCAATCGTCAAAGTTCTGGCACTTCCCGACATAAAGTCATATCCGCAATATGTGCATCTGTTTACATTATTCGGAACAATGCATCTGCAATTAGGACATTTCATTCTGCTCGTCCTCCCATTCCTTATTAAACTTTTTTATTTTTCTCCAAAGAACAATCTGAGTTACTGCCAACAGAATTATGCCGACAATAATTAGTGCAATGCCTAAAACCAACAGCATATAAACTCTCCTTTTACCAAACGCTTCCCAAATATCGCCTGTACAAATTTTTTATTTCATTCAATCTGTTACTGTCAATAGTTTGTTTAACGCTATCGCTTGACTCCTTATACAAAGCTCTCGCCTTTTCACAATACATACCGCATTGAGAATCGTTTTGCATATTGCTTATAACCGCCAACTGCATATACACCCGACAGTCGTCAGGATAAGTTTTTGCAAGTTCATCAAGCAAATTTTTTGCACCCGACAAATCTCCAGAAAGGCTGTATGCCTGCGAATAATTTATTCCGTCCTCTGCGGAAAGATAATATCTGTCACGAATGGTTGAATAACATTCTTTTGCTTTTTGCAAACTGCTGTTTTCAACATCAGAACCAAGTGAACCCATTCCGAGATATGCCTGTCCGAGTTTTCTCAAAACACTTAAATTTTCATCAATACTCCTTGCACTCTCGTAGTTTGATACAGCATCGGTATATTGGTTTTTATCCATACAAATGTCACCTTTAAGCAACCATGCGGCAAATGCATTATCGCCGTTCTGTTCGGCATTAAGACATTCATTTGCATAATTCATTGCAGTATCGACATTTCCGTTTTCATATTCAATTTCCGCCTGAATCAATTTATTGACAGATGAATTCGGAAACTTTTCCTCAGCCGTAGAAATAACACTCTGAGCCTCTGAAAATCTTTTGCCTCTTACAAGGGCAATTGCATAATCTCTCAAATAGACTTCCGCATCGTCATCATCTGCATTTTCATATGCCGACTTATAATTTTCAACGGCATTAGCGTAATCTTCTTCATCAAAATAGCAGTCGCCCATATAATGAAGAATCTCAGCCATTGTTTTATCGGTCATAACATTGCGATATTTTGAATTATTCAACAAATCCGTCCCAAGCTGTTTAGCACTGACCGTGTCGCCTTTATCACAATATGAAACAAACAAATCATACTGCGTTGCAAGTTCGGTACCTGCAATTTCATAATTACCAAACACAAACATAAGCACACCGGAAACTATCATAATTCCCGAAACAACCGAGGACAAAACCTGCAGTAATATGTATCTCTTGTAACGCTCATCCTGTTTTTTGATATTATCAACAGCCGAAAGCATTTTTGCCGCTGATTTATAGCGTTTTTTTATGTCCCACTCCATAGCCTTGCTTATTATAGAAACAAACGGTTGAGAATACGGAAGTTCGTATCCTTCAAGTAGAGGAAGTGTTTCGTCCTCAATATCGGGAATACATCCCGTCATAAGGTGATAGTAAGTAGCACCAAGGCTGTAAATATCTGTCCGTCCGTCAAGCTGAACATTGAACTCAGGAGTTCCGTTCAATATATTCATCACATTCATATACTGTTCGGGTGACGAGTAATTCTTGCTGTAACCCTTTACAGCATCATCGGCACTCAATGAAATGCCAAAGTCAATTAAGCAAATGTCGCCGTTATCCCTCACAATTATATTTGCGGGTTTAATGTCCGTATGGATAATCGGAGGATTATTGCAATGCAAATAGTCAAGCACCTCGCAAAGCTGTCGGAGCCACTTGATTAACTGACTTTCCGTAAACACATAACCGCCATTGATAAAATGCTCAAGGTCCTTGCCGTCAATATAATCAATAACAGTATAAAAATCACATTCGTATTCGATGATGTCATATACCTGCGGAAGGTACGGATGATGAAGTTTTTTAAGAATATCCACTTCATTGCGCAGGAGAGAAGAATCAAGATTTCTGTTCTTGATTTTTTTCATAACAACATATTTTTCAAGTCTGAGATGATAGGCAAGATACACCACGCCCATACCGCCGCTGCCGATTTCTTCAACAATACTGTAAGTATCATTTACGATATCACCGCTGAAAAGCATATCCTGCCCACCTTTCTTTTTCGGGCATATCCCAAAAAGAGATATGCCCGATTCATTAAAAATATTATCTGACCTTATTCAGCCTTTTTTCTTTTCTTGGCAATAAAGAAGATTACTGCCGCAATAACAATTACAAGACCTGCAAAAGTACAAATTACGAGTACAGGATTAGCAAAGAATCTCTGGAAGATATTAGCTGAAAGGATGAAGTTATCAACACTCTTTTCGCCTGTATTTCCTGCAAGGTCACCGATTGTAACCTTAAGATTTTCTTCAACACCGCCTGTTTCTGCTTTAAGAACAATTTCTGCGGTAAGCATACCGGCAATAGAACCGTCCTCATCATCAACAATTGTGTAATCCTTACCCTCGGCAAGTTTTTTGTTGTCAAGAGTTACAACCAACTTGCTCTTATCAAGGTTATCGTCCTCACAAACAATTTTAACCTTCTTGCTTGCTTCCTTATAACGCTCATTATCCTTGATACCCGTAATACTTACGAGAGGCTTTGTCTTATCAACAACAAATGAAATTGTGCATTCACGCTCGGTTTTCTGTTTTGCACTGAGAGAAGAATCTGCCATACGGTTATTATTTGTATTCTTAGCCTTATCGACTGACATAATGGTAACTGTATACGCAGCCTCGTCCGAGAAGTTCTTCTTGTTTACGGTGTAAACATTCTTACTCCACTCATTGCTGTTATTGCTTGAAGTGAATTTGTAATCGGTATTTTCAACAAGTTCTGTACTCTTTCCGCCGCTCTTGGCAAGTGTTACGCTGTGCTTTGTAAGCGGAGAAACATTGATTTCTTCAACTACGATATCCTGCTCGGCATTTGTGTAACCGTTGTCAATGAGTTTTTGTATTGACTCATCGGATGGTTTAAATGTTGAACCGAATCTGTTAACCGAGAATGTAACGCTCTTTGATGTGCTGTTGCCTGCCTTATCGCTGAGTTCAACTGTGAAGTTATAGATACCGTCATTTTCGGGAACTTCGGCAAAATCTCTGTACTTATAGATAAATTCTGTCACACCGTTGCCGTCGGTATCGTAATCGAACTTAGAAGTATCGTCACTCTTGCTGTTGATATCAATTCTTGTGAACTGGAAGTCGTGATCATCTGTAAAGTTATCATCTTTATATGTTACAACAGGAGCAACTGTACCGTTGTAAGCCTGATGATCTGCAACACCTGTGATTTCAACTTCCGGAGCTGTTTTGTCGATATAGAATGAATCAACCTTTTTCTGAACAGCCTTGTTACCCGCAAGGTCGGTGTAATCAACAGTAAATGAATACTTGCCGTCCTTGTTGAACGAAACTGTTGCATTGTGGTCATCACCTGAACCTGACCAACCTACAACTGACGGAGCGGTTGCACCTTCTGCAGTTACAGGAATGTTCACATACTGACTTCCGCTGTTGAAATTATGTTCTGTAATCTTGATAGTAGCGGTACGGTCAGCCTTGTAATAGTTACCGTTCTTTGCAGAGTTGTTATCAAATGAAACTTCAATTACAGGAGCAGTCTTGTCAACCGTGAACTTCTGCTGAGTAAACTTGTCGGCAGAATTCATAGCCTTGTCCTTAACTGCAATGTCAAATGTAAAGTCGCCGTCTGTGTTGTAAACAATCTTAGCAATGTGAGTTGACTTGTCGGGATCTGCCGTATTGTTGTTGTGAGTCCAGCCGCCGATTGTTGTGTATCTGCCACCGTTTCTCATAATTGCCGCCTCAACAAGCGACTCGTCAAAGTTACGCTCTGTAACAGTTACAGTAGCAGTCCTGTCAGCCTTGTAATAATCATTTCCGCCGTATGTAGTATGCTCGTTGTTGTCATACTTAACATCAATAATCGGCTTAGTCTTGTCGATGCTCAGACTATCCTTAACATTGTCTGTTTTATTACCTGCTCTGTCAGTCATTGATGTTGTGATTTTAATATTATTACTGTTATCCGTAACAACATAATCTACAACAATTTTTGTAATAAGGTTACTGTTTGAAGCCTTAGTACCTGTCACAGTTACAGAACCGTTTCCTGAGGAAGTAATATTGCCTTCATTATCAACAGCAACACTAATTGTGTTGGTAACAGTATTTGTATAATCAGAAACTTTAATTTCTGCGTCTTTAATACCTGCATAAGCGTCTTCAAATACTACCCTTGCGTTTACATTGCCGCTGTAAAGGTCAAGTCCAGAATTATCCTTGTAACTTGCCTTTGTTCTTGACATAGTAACACTTGCATTACCGTTGTGGTGCTGCTGTGTTTCAACAATTAAGTCATCAGGCTTTTTCTCGCCCTCACCTTGGATGTTTTTGTCTATGCTGCTATTGTCAAATTTATCAACAGCATAAGCATAAATTTCTCCCTTGAAGTTTGCAGGCACTTCAAATACAGCGCTGTTTGATAAGGCAGTTTTTGTTTCATCTACTACATTATCTTTCCTTACTACATCGTATGCTCTGAAATGAATTTCCTTAACGCCTGATGCACTATCATCAGCTGTAACAGTAACATTTGTATTATGTTGGAAATAATATCTGTATTTCTGTGAAGATGTTTCGTCAACTATTGGATTTTGACTTCCATTTTCAAATGCAAAGAGTGTCATTGTAGGCGCAGTATTATCAATATTGAACTGATAAATATAGTCATCTCTCGTCACACTTGCATTATTTGTAGCTTTTACTTTAATTGTGTATTTACCTGAAATATCACTTCCGCTTACGCCGATAGCTTTAAATACTTCAGCAAGTTTTAAATCATAATCAAGCTTACAATCCTCTTTCTTTGCATCTTCTGATGTGGTGACAAAAGTAACAGTATCAGAGAATTCTTTCTTGCTACCTTCTTTATTGACTGTAACTGTTGCCTCTGAAAGTGCTGATAAA
>CACXYD010000085.1:17134-17878 GCA_902771755.1 uncultured Ruminococcus sp.
AACTTAAACGCTTCACCATTTGCTTTGTATGAAAACAACTTATCACTCTGATGTTTAAAGTTTTCAGGTGTAACAGCTAAATCAGAAAATTGGTCATTACCATTATAACTTACGACCTCAGTTGCATCTGCTAAGTCGGTAGCATTGTACTTTCCGTTATCATCACCTGTATAGTTAAATGTATAATAGTCCGATGTGTTTTCAAATTCATCTATTACAGTAACAAACAAATTATATGCTTTATCACGACTATCTATTTTAAATTTACCGTCTGTACTATCAACAAGTTTGTTGTATTTACCGTCTTTTTTATCATAAAGAGCATAGCTTGCAATACCGCTTGACGGTTCATAGTCAGTTGCACTTACTTCTATACCTATGCTGTTTTTAGAATAAATACCAAAAGTCAAGAATTCAAGTATCTTATCTGTAGCGCTCTCGCCACTGATTGTAAATGTTTGAGGCTTTGGAGCAGTATTATCAATACTAAAATCGTATGTGTATGTTTCACTGCTTACACCTACATTATTTGTAGCAACCACGGTAATTGTGTAATTACCTGAAATAGCTTCGTCCTTTACGCCAATCTGTTCAAACACCTCAGATAGATTTAAGTCATAATTGAGTTTGCAATCCTCTTTCTTGGCATCTTCTGATGTGGTGACAAAAGTAACAGTATCAGAGAATTCTTTCTTGCTACCTTCTTTATTGACTGTAACTGTTGCCTCTGAAAGTGCTGATAAA
>CACXYD010000085.1:17884-26511 GCA_902771755.1 uncultured Ruminococcus sp.
TTAATTCCAACTTAAACGCTTCACCATTTGCTTTGTATGAAAACAACTTATCACTCTGATGTTTAAAGTTTTCAGGTGTAACAGCTAAATCAGAAAATTTGTCAGTGCCTCCGTAACTTACAAGTTCAGGTAAAGTATTTCCTTTATCCGGATTATACTCTATTGGGTTATAATGATTTTTATTATGATCTTTTAAATTAAATGTCCATTTTTCACCGCAATTATCTGCTTTATCCTCAGCTACGGCATATAACTTATACAATTCATCAGATTTTAATGTAAATGTTGCACTTCCGTTACTAATATATTCATCAAATTCCTGCGTTTTTAAGAGTGTATCACCATTATAAAGTGATATTTTCTTAATACCTGATGAAATATTTTTATCCTCTGCATTAACAATTACAACAACTTGATCATTACTATAGATACCAAAGGTCAAAAATGACAGGACCTTATCAACATCACTCTCTACAGTTGCAAACTCAAATGATGTGATTTCAGGTGCGGTACTATCAACATAACAGTAAAACTCAAATGTTTCAAAAGTTTCATAAGTTTTTCCGTTGACTGTGTAGCTATATTTTACCTTTAATATATTTTTATCTTCTGACTTGTTACTGTCAGTTTGTATATTAAGATAAGCCGATGAAACTTCCTTATCATTCAGAAAATATTCAGATTTTAATGAACCGTCTTCCGTTGCGGAATCGTTTGTTGCTCCTGAAATTTCTTTGCCGCCATATGTAACTTTTGCATTATCAAATGAAACGGTTATTTTATTAAATGATGCTTCATCTTTACAATATAATTTATTATTTTCGTCAGTTACTTCCTCATCGTTTACCTTAACATTCCACTCACCTGAAACAAATAACGGAGTCTCAAATGTATAATTCACCGTTTTTGTATCAGTAAATTTAATTCCATATGTATTATCGGTATAGGTATAAGTGTATTCAACTTCTGTACAATCTTCTTTAAGTTTTTTGGCTGTAACTTCACCCTTAAAACCGTCAACATCATTCACCTTAACATTATCTGTTAAAGCTTTACTATTTTCTTCCGTTGTTGAAAACTTATAAAAAGTAATATTGTCGTTTTTAAAAACATCGGATTCATTTCCAACAGCATCTGTTACGGTAGCGCCGAATTTATCTGATTTTTCAATTTTTTCAGAGGTAATTTTTCCGTTGTAATATGAAAAAGCATTGTTATCACCGACTTTACAAGTTGGCAATGTATTTAAAAGAGAACCTGCTAAACCGTTTTTGGTATACACTTGCCACTCCTTTAAATCCCACTCTTTGCTCTTTTTCACACCCGCTTCGTCGTCATACAATCCGTTATGGAACATAACCTTGTTTTTATCAGACGGATAAATATAGTAATATAAATTACCGCTATATTTTTTCATTATAGCGTCATCACTTTTCCATTCCTTATATGGCTCGTCATTTTCTTTCCACACATGAATGCGATCATAAGGCTCTGCATCATCAGTAGTGCTTGTATTACTGCTTTTCTTGTAAAAAACAATTGTATTACCAACTGTAATGTTCTTTGCAACATCATTTCTCAGAAAAACAATTTGATCACTACTGTTTACATTAGTTCCGGTATATGTTCCGTCTTTTTTCGTCAATACTGATTTCACATTGCCATTGCTGTCAAAAAGCACGGGCTGATAATCTGATTTGACAAAAATTGTGTTTGCAGAACTGTTGTTTCCTTCAGCACCCGAAGAATTGCCGGTCAAGCCGCTAACGGGCAGAACTCCGAGGAGGATTGCCACAGCAAGCAATGACGCAACGATTTTTCTGGTCTTTTTTGAAAAATTCAAATCCATTGTTTACTCTCCTTCTTTTTTGTCAGATATACTCTTTATATATTTATAATTCACCCCGTTAAAGATACTGTGCATATGCAGAGAAAAGAGAAATACTGCGAAAGTTTCTATCACAGCACAGTTCAAAACAGGAAATATCCAAAATATAATCGTCAGCACAAACGAAAGTCCCATAATCATATCAAAAACAATGGCAAATCTGTTTGAGAAAAAACAGATAACACCCGGTTTTGTCTTTTTAAGTGTCTGCTTGCCTTTTATTTTTGACTTTCGGCTTTTATTAATCATTGCAAGCAAAGCATAGCCTGCAACCATACATCCCCAAAAAATAACCTCTGTAATGCAAATTAAGGGAATGTTTACCGAATCTCCCTCAAAACTGAGGAAAAGAAGAATTAATAGCGAAAGCGGTGAAACAGTAAGCAAAACCAATACCGCCCTAAACTTGTTTATATCACTTTTCAAGTAGTTCACCTCAAAATATGCGAATTCTCAACAGCAGAAAACCGCTGTTGAGTTTCGAATTATTATTAATTAATAATTTCATCGGTATGAATAACCACAAGTTTTTTTACAATCTGAAAATTCACATTATGCACATTATCATATGCAAAAGAATTGTCATAACCGCTGTTATTCATATCGCTTTCGGAAAGCTGTCGTGTCGGCTGTGCGCCCGGATCATAGCTTTGAATATCAGGCTGTGAAAGCACGGCTGTCGGTTCCGCATCCTGCGGAAGAACGGTTGTATTCTCCGAACCGTTACCGTAAGGCGTCTTGGTCTGATTTACATACTGCTGTTTAACAGGCTCCGTCTGTGGCGGAACAATGACATTTTCCTTTTTCTTCTTGATATTCTTTTTGTCATTTTTTGAAAGCTGTGAAGTAAGCGTCTTTCCGTCAACACGAAGTCTGCCCGTTGAATTATTTGCCGCTTGCATTTCTTTGATTGTTTTCTGCTTTGCACGACCTGTTCTGATATTAAAAATTGTTTTGATATCAAACAGGAAAAACAGAACGACTGAAATAATGAAAAACAAAATCGTAAACGCAAGGCATATGTAAAAACAAATCCTAAAAATCGAAATTAAATCCATTATTTCACCCCCGAATTATCCAAACTTCTTGTATTTTCAATGTTATCAAGACATTCATTAACAAGAATTTGAAGTTCCTCATCATCCGGAACAGCTACTTTGATTTCATTAACATACTTTTCAATATTATCAAGTTCGTTGCTTATATCCTTAGCAGTTGCAAGACTGTTTTTTATAAACCAATAATACTTTGTATATATTTGCGAAGTAACATTTCTGTAAATCAAAAGTGCAATCTGGTTGTTTTCTTCCTTGGCGATATTTGGTGACGCAATCTCAACAAGATTGTTCCAATACTCCTTAACTTCTTCAACGGGATCGCCCTCAAGAGATTTGCCCGACATATTCTGATATGCCTTTGACATCGAACTCAAAAGTTCCGCCCTGTGCTTTATCTGTTCGGTACTACCCATTTTCTGTGCAATATCAAGCCATCTTTGAGAAACCGTTATGCCTGCCATACTGAAGTTCTCACTTTTGGATTCCTGTGATGACGGCACATACGAAAAGTACAATGCCTGACCGAGTTTATACGCAACATTATCGGCATATTCCGACGGATACTTTGATTTGAGTTCGTCCTCGTGTTCATATATCGCATCTTTAATGGTGTTGTACTCATCTTCGGAAAGTTTCGAGTCAGAAGTACATCTTTCAAGAAGTTTTTGATATGCCAACGGATTTGCAGGATCAACATTTATAGCATCCAAATAATATTTTTCAGCCGCATCCTGACTTACCGCACTGTCACCGTTTGCAATATAACTTTCATAAGTTGATGAAGTTTGAACCGTAAGACCTGCGCTGAAACCGATTGTGCCGACAAGCATAACAATCGTCATAATAAATGAGGCAAGGAAAGTTTTCCACTTAAATGACTGAACCTTTTTATTTTCAATATCAAGGTCCTTGTAGTGGTCGAGGGCATACAAAAGCTCTGCACATGACTGATATCTGTCCTCGGGATTTCTCTGTGTACACTTGAGAATAATTTCTTCAAGGCCTGACGAAAGCATTGGATTCCATTGACGAATCGGGTACATCTCATACGGAGGTGTTGCGGGATTATGTCCCGTTACAAGGTGATACATAGTAGCACCAAGACAATAGATATCCGTTCTCGCATCGGTTTGTCCGTGACCGCCGAACTGTTCGGGTGCGGCATATCCTTGTGTACCAAGACAGGTTGTGTCGGCAACACTTGAGGACTTGAACTCTCTTGCCGTACCAAAATCAATGAGCATTACATTTCCGTCAGGTTTGAGCATGACATTTGACGGTTTCATATCACGGTAAATAATCGGAGGCTTTCTTGAATGAAGATATCCAAGAACATCGCACAGCTGTTTTGCCCACTCAATAACATCGTCCTGATTTTGAGCGCCGCTCGTTTCAAGAGCCTTGCTGAGCGGATTGCCCTCGATATAGTCCATAACAATAAGAAATGTATCGTCACAGTCTATAACATCAATAATACTTGGCAAATGCGGATGATTAAGTTTTTTCAACAAATCGGTTTCGGCAACGAGGTTTTGCTTTACAACCTCAAAGCTCTGCATACCGTCTTTGCGAACTTCTTTGATTGCCCATTGTTTGTTTGCCCTTTCATTCATAGCAAGGTAAACAACGCTCATACCGCCTTTGCCAACTACATTAAGTATTTTATATTTTCCGTCGATTACGGAACCAATCTCAAGCATACTCTCACTCTACCCTTACTAAAACAACTGTAATGTTGTCCTGTTCTCTTCTGTATTTATCAAGCTCGGTAAGATAAACCGCATTATCTTTCATCTGCTGTTCATTATTAAGCACAAACGGATTAAGTCTTTCATACATTTCTTCATCGGTAATAACATGTCTGAATCCGTCAGAGCAAAGCATAAATATCTGACCTGACATCATACTGCCATTATAAAACGCAGGTTCAATGTATTCGCTTGCACCTATGCATTGCAAAAGAACATTTCTTTTCGGACAGGTTTCAGCCTCCTCGGGAGTCATTCTGCCCATATCAATTTCTCGTTGAACATACGACTGGTCTTTGGTCAGCTGATATGTTCTGTCGCTGAAACAATACGCCCTTGAATCGCCGATATTTACGATATAATATTCATTGCCCGCAAACAGGCAGGCAACAACGGTAGTACCAAGACTTATTCCTGTTCTTCTTCCAAAAGAAGAAATATTTCGGTTCATATCAAAAACAATCTTTTCCCATGAACGGAAAATCATATCTTTCATATCGGGTGAACCGACAATTTTCGGAAGATCATTTTCAAACCATTTACTGAACGCATCTATAACGGCAGCACTGGCGACCTCACCTTTAGCAAGGCCGCCCATACCGTCACAAACAACAGTCAATAATACATTTCCCTTGTCGGTTGTTGCCTCCATAACAAGAGCTGAATCCTGATTTGTTTTCTTCCTGATTCCTACATCTGTATGTACTGCTGTTAAATAATTCATATTAATACCTGCTTAATCAGCCCATAAACTGGAACTCTTCGTCAGAAATCTTAATCTTGTCGCCATTGTTAAGAGCAACTTCCTGATTTGGAGTAAGCTTGTTTCCGTTTACATAAGTGCAGTTAGTTGAACCGAGGTCTGAAATAAAGAACTTACCTGCACGAGCCTTAATCTTTGCATGTGTTCTGCTGACAGAATTGTTATTGCTGATGCAATAGTCAACTCTTCTTCTTTCCTTACCGATTACAAATTCGGGCTTGTTGATACTGATTTTTTCGTTAGTTGAAGTTCTTACAAGAACAGCGCCTGTCGGCTGATAGCCGAGAACTGTTGTTTCGCCTGCGCCTTCATTGAGAACAGTTGTCTGACCTGCACCCTCACTGCTTGGAACTGTCGGAGCAGCGCCCTGACTCGGTACACTAGGTCTGTAAGCACCCGACTGCGGCTGATTGCTGTAAGGTGAAGAACCTCTGTTTGGCTGAGGCTGGTTGCCGTAAGCTGAAGGACCTCTGTTCACACCTGTCGGACCGTTCGGAACATTTCTTACGGGCTTAGACTTCTTCTTACTGCTTGAAACAATAATAATAATTACTACGATAATAATAATTACAGCTACTGCGGCAATTGCAATGATAATAATCATCTTTGAAGAATCGCCGTTATCATTCTTATCTGTTGAAGCAACTGCAGTTGTTGTAGATTCCTGTTTCTCTGTTGCGGGAGCAACTGCTTCTGTTGCCGGCTGAGCCTCTGTTGCGGGAGCAACTGTTTCGTCATTGTTTACAGATGCGCCTGAACCGCTCTGATATTCAACGCCGAGTTCGTCGAGGATATCCTTAACCTGATTCATGCTTACAGAATAGTAGTAGTTGCTCTTAGAACCCTTGTTGATACCGACTACCTCACCGTTCTCATTTACGAGAGGGCCGCCCGAGTTACCGTTATTAAGAATTGCGCCATGCTGAATATAATCAATACCGTCAGATGAAGTAATCTTTGAAACCTCACCGCTTGTGATTGTTACATCATCGCTTGTGTATGTATTTTTGTTCTGGAGTTCTGCAACTGCTGCAGGGAAACCGAGTGCATAAACAACCTGTGTCTTGTCAACGCTGTCGCTGTCGCCGAGAGTAGCAGGTGTTCTTCTGTTCATCATTTCAGTAAGGTTAACAATTGCAAAGTCCATTTCCTGACTTTCCTTCTTAACCTTAACAGGGATTGTTACATCACCTGAAACAACAACTTCAAGGCTGAGGTTGTCGATGCTGTAATTTGAACCGAAAACATCTTTACAAATTGCCTTGACATCATCGTTTACATCAACAACATGAGCGCATGTGAGAACTGTGTTGCTGTTGATAAGAAAACCTGTACCGCCCTGAATAGGTGTGCCCTTATCACGACTGTCTTTCTTGTAAATCATTCTTACCTGAACAAGACTTTCGCTGACATTTGTTACACTTGCGTTGGCTGCTTCGGCATTAACCGGAATAGCAACTGAAAATGCCATACACAAAACGCACGCTAATGAAAGCAAGAGTTTTGCAAAGCTTTTTTTGCTTTTTGTTTTTGAGATCATTTTTTACTCCTCCTGTTTGTGCGGTTATTTCCGCTGGTTTGATTATATATTAGCAGAATTTCAACAAGTTTCGCCCAAAACCGACAGATGACCGATTTTTCGGACAAACAGCACTATTCTGCAAAAATACCTGATAATTAATCGGATTTATGGTGTGAAAATAAAGTTTTAAAGGGAACATCGGGAAACAGTTCCATATTTATGGTCATTGCTTCATTGATGATAAAATCCTCTTTGCCGCTTAGTTTGTTCTTTATAATCACAACATCTTCGCCAACACTCTTTGCAATGTCATCAACAGTGATATTTCCTTCTTCAATAGCCTTNNNTTTATTAATGGAAAAACGCAATTCATTATATCACCGCCCGAATTTTCGTTTATTTACTACTTAATTTTATACGATTTTATGTTTATTGTCAATATCAAACAAAAAACTCTCCATACATTTTCTATTTTGTAATTGATTATGGACAGATAAACGGCTATAATTATTAGAAAAGGAGGCAATGCCATGAACACAACTGATTATGCACAAATTTCTTCTTCAAATATCAGGTTCCTTTTGACAGAAAATAATATGTCAATTCGCCAGCTTGCAGAAAAAATTGGAATTGCAGCCACAACTTTGAATGATTCATTAAAAAGCAAAAAAGGAGTATCCGTTGATTCACTTATAAAAATAGCCGATTATTTTAATCTTACCGTTAACGACCTTTGCAATGTTTCTCTTGACCGAAAATCAGCACAGGATGAAGAGGAGTACGATATAATCTACAACAAATTCAAAAAGCTTGATTCCCACGGAAAAGAACTTGTTGCAATGATAATTGACAAGGAGCTTGAAAGACTTCAGAATCAATAAAAATATTAGATACACTAAATTTATATTGTTTTTTTGAATTTTCAATTTTTAATGCATACCGAACCGTTTTCCATTTTAACGGTTCGGTTGCTTTTTTCTGCCTTGTTATCGTCTCCAAAAATATTCCCCCTCTCATTAATACCTTTATAAAACATTTTACATATTAAAATTCACAATCACAATATGTGCAATTTTGTGTGCAGTAAATAAAAACATATTTTTCGTGTTTTTTTGACATATTTTTTACCACAAGTTGCATTGACTGCCTATTTAGTTTATAGTAAAATAGTTATATCAAAAATACAGAGCGTAATTATAATTTATATAATAATAAAAACACCTTATTATTATTATTATTATTATTATTATTATTATTATTATTATTATTATTATTATTATTATTATATTAACTGTAATATAACTGATTGTGGTGATGATTATGTCGTTTTGTGAAAAGTTTCAAAGAGCTGTGGGTGATACAACTATATACAGATTGAGCAAAATCACGGGCATAGAGCGGACAAAACTACAGCGTATTAAGAGCGGTCAAAAGCTGCCAACCAGAGATGAACTTGAGCTTATCTGCGTTTCGCTCTATCTCTCTCCCGAAGAAAAATTCAATTTAACGAAGGAATATGAGATAGCAATTATAGGCGAAGACAGATACAAAAGCAGAATTTGCACGGCAAATTTTATCGAAAATCTTTATAACATTTTCGAGGTTAAGCATAGCCCTGTTGAACGGAGTTTTAAAGTATCGCTAAATA
>CACXYD010000086.1 GCA_902771755.1 uncultured Ruminococcus sp.
ATATTATATTGTATGAGTAAGTAAGAAAGTATAAGTGTGGTGTTTGTCTTGAAATATATGTGTACATGTTGTAATTGTTTTACAATGGAACATAATGAAGCTGTTTATCATGATATTTGTCCGGTTTGCTTTTGGGAAAACGATCCAATACAAAATGATAATGAAATATATGTTGGTGGAGCAAATGATATTTCTTTATCTGAGGCTAAAGCTAATTATCAAAAATTTGGTGCAGTAAAACAAGAATATATTAAGTCTGTTCGTTCGCCTTATTTGAATGAAATGTCAAAATAACTCTTTAGATATAAATTGTCAGTTAAAGAAAACCGTAAGATGGACAAAATATCGACAAAAGGTTTTTAGGTAGAGTTTTGGCTTATGAGGAGAAAAAATGTATTATCAATTAAAAAAGCCGATTAAAAAGAAAAAGTATAACAAATTAGTTGACTTTCTTATTGAAAATAGTGATTCATTTCTTTTTAATCTGCCAAATATGGGCAAAACCGTTGTGAATGAGCGAAATGCTGATGTAATGGATGAGCCTATCGGATATGTAGATGAAGAAGATCAAGACGAGTATAGGGTTTATGTTGAAAGCACCAAGCCTTGCATTGATATTATTCATGATGATATCATTGAAAGTTATTTTGATACGGGTTGTTTGGATCAAATAACAAGCATTGAACATCAGATTTTTTATGCCAAAATCAGCAATAAAACAAAGTCATTCTTTACGCAGACGGATAGCTTTTCAAAATGGTTGTTCCCGTACTTGCCTGAAGATCCGTGTTTTATCAAAAACGGAAGATGTATTTTTCAGTGCATTTCCCACGAAGAATTGTTTTTTATTGATTTGGATGTTCCAAAGGTTGAAGAATTTTTGAAGAAAAACAGAATTAGATTTTTTCCTATGTTTGGTGATGCGACACCTCTTGTTTATAAGGCAAAGAATGTTTTATGATTTTTAATTATATTTGTAAAGCTAAAACAGTTGAAATACAAGAAGTTATAGGAGAATGGTAATGTGAAATTGAACTTTAAAATTTACGCTTTTTGCCTTTTGACTATTATTTCTATTGTAACTGTTTTGTGTTCTTGCAGTAACCATTCTGAACAAAAAGGTTGTTATCCGGTTGAAGAACAAAGTTACTTTGACGGCTATGAAATAACAAATAATAGGGTGAAATTTCGGTACTCAATTCATTTTGTAAATGAACTTGATTCGCCATGGAATGTAGCTGTTTATGCAATTTTTGATGAATCCGAATTATCCGACTGGGTGAAAAATGACGATGCAGATAGCAAAGAAAATCAGTTTGAAGGATTAAATGAAGATTGTTCCGATAGATTGACGGTCAAGTTAAAAGCTCATGAATCAAAAGATATAATATTCACTTTTGAGGGGAAATATCTTGGCGGAAAAGTCAATGAAAATCTGTCATTTCCGACCAATATAATTTTATTAGGGTGAAATAGTTAATGGTTTGATGTGTCACCTTCCGAAAGGAAGGTGTGGATTGAAATTTTGGGCTTTATTGTACCAGAGGAAATAACAGTCGGTCACCTTCCGCAAGAAAGGTGTGGATTAATCTCTTTTGCTACCTGTTCCAAACATAAAATCCCGCTTGTATATTGCAAAAGTGGGGCGGAGATATTAGAATATTATTATCAAATATTATAAGATATCAAAATGTTTGGAGAAGGTAATGAAAAGGCAGATTATGATTGACGGCGAAGTTCTTGAATATGAGTTGGAGCGGAAGAAAGTTAAGAATGTTAATATGCGTGTCAGGACTGACGGGAGTGTGTATATTTCGGTGAACCGTTATGTATCGGTTGCGCAGATTGAGAACTTTGTAACTTCAAATTACGGTTTTATTCAAAATGCCCGTGCTAAGTATGAAAAAATCAGAAACAGCAATTCTGTTTGTAATTTGTCTGAATACAAAAGCGGTGAAAAGGTTTGCGCTTTTGGACAAATCAAGACTCTAAGAGTTGTGCAGTCGGACAAAAACTATGTTGAATCTGATGAAAATAATATAGTAATCTATGTGAAAAATCCCGATGATATTGCCCTTAAAACGAAAACATTTGAAAACTATAAACGCAAAACTTTGATGAATGTTTTAAGTGAAATCTGCAATAGGATTTATCCCACATTCAAAAATTACGGTGTGGATTTTCCTGAAATCAGAATCCGCAAAATGGTGTCACGGTGGGGCAGTTGTATGCCGACTAAAAAGGTTGTTACTTTTAACACGGCGCTGTTTTTTGTTCCGATTGATTGCGTTGAATATGTTGCGGTTCACGAATTTACGCATTTCCTGCATCCGAATCATTCAAAAGAATTTCACTCGGCAATGACCGTGTTTATGCCCGACTGGAAAAACAGAAAGCAGAAACTTCAAAAATATATTTTTGCTGTTGAGCGTTAAAAGTCCGTAATCGAAAGGTTGCGGATTTTTTGCGTCTTTGCGTAAAAATTGTAATTTGCCGTAGAAATTTGTCTGTGTTTGTGATATGATTGATTGTGCCTTTAGTGGGCATTATTTTTTGTCCGGAGGGACTTTTAATGCGAAAAACTTCAAAGCGTGAACCCGATTTTGGCAAAGATAAAATCATGAGCATTTTGCTAAGGCTTTCACCGCCCGTAATGCTCGCACAGCTGATTCAGGCACTTTACAACCTGATTGACAGCTACTTTGTCGGCAGTTACTCGGAGTCGGGACTCACGGCGCTTTCTATAATATATCCGCTGCAGCTTTTGATGATTGCCATTGCCGTTGGCACGGGAGTCGGAATTAACACGCTGATGTCGCATTTTCTCGGCGTTGGCGACAGTAAAAAGAGTGATGAAACGGCAGGTGTCGGAACACCTCTTGCGTGTGCGATATGGCTTGTTTTTGCGGTGGTTTGCTGGTTCATTATGCCGTTTTATGCGGATATTTCAACCGAAACAAAACAGATTGCACAAGAGGTTGTAATCTACGGAAGAATCGTTTGTGTGTGCAGTTTCGGAATATTTTTCGAGAGCGTATGGACGAAAATTTTACAGGCAACGGGCAATATGAAAACTCCGATGATCGCACAGATTGTCGGTGCGATTGTGAATATTGTCCTTGATCCGATTATGATTTTCGGTTTCGGATTTATCCCGAAAATGGGAATTGCAGGTGCGGCAATTGCAACGGTAATCGGTCAAAGCACCGCCGCTGTGATTGTAATGTTCAAAGGCTTGAAAAAGCCGCCTCAGCTTTCAAAATTTGCACACTACATAAAGCGAATTTATCACCTTGGATTCCCGAACATTTTGATGCAGTCGGCTTACACATTCTACATTTTCGGACTTAACTTGATTCTGAAAACTTTTTCGGATCAGGCGGTCACGGTGCTTGGACTTTACTATAAGTGGCAGTCGCTCGTGTTTATTCCGCTCGGAGCGATGCAGACCTGCATTGTGCCTGTCATCAGCTATAATTACGGAGCGGGAATGTTTGACAGATGCAGAAAAACTCTCAAAGATTCCGTACTGCTCGGCGCAACGATTATGTTAATCGGAGTGCTTGCGTTTGAGTTGATACCGACACAGCTTTTGATGACTTTTTCAAGCGATTCGGCAGTCATATCAATCGGCACAACAGCGTTCAGAATAATCGGAATATCGTTTATTCCGCTTGTAACCTCGCTGATTTATCCCGTGTATTTTCAGGCAATCGGCTCTGCGTTCAAAAGCTCAATGCTTACGATTTTGAGAACGGTTGTACTGCTCGTTCCGCTCGGCATTATTTTTGCACAAATCGGACTTGATTTCTTCTGGCTGACATTCCCCTGTACGGAAATCATAACAACGATAGTCGGCTTTTCACTTTATAAACTTGAAAAACGAAAGATGATTTCACATAGCAATACTTAAACAAAAAAGGAGTATCACAATGCGTGGTACTCCTTGGTTTTATGCGGATATTTAGAATTTTTAAAAATTGTAACGCAGAATTTCACAGTTTTTAACTCCGAAATCTGCATATTCTTCGTTGGTCATATCGTGAAAATATGAGTTGACAACCCTTGCAATTCCGTTGTGGGCAACGAGAATACAAACCTTTCCGCTTGCCTTTACATCATCAAGCAGATTGTAAATTCTCTGCGCAAGGTGGAGCATGGACTCTCCGCCGTCATAACGGCAGACGAAATCCCTTTTTGCAATACGAAATTCTTTGCCGTCCCTTGGAGTTCCCTCATATTTTCCGAAATTTTGCTCGGTCAATCTCGGTTCTGCTTTTGCAGGAATTCCCGTGATTTCCGAAATGTGCTTTGCTGTTTTTTCTGCCCTCATAAGTGGGGAGTAGAGGATGACATCTGCTTTTATATTCTCTGAAAGAATTTTCTTACCGGTTTCAATAGCCTGTTCATGACCTTTTTCTGTGAGGTCAATGTCCGTTGAACCGCAGATTTTATTTTCAACATTCCACACGGTCTGTCCGTGTCTGACGAAATACATATGTCCCATAAGCGTTCTCCTTGCAGTTTTTCTGAACACTATTTTAATTGAGCCGACTGTGAAAATCAAGTGACAGGGCAAATTTTTTGCAAATAAATTGACAGCGGCAAAGTCAGCTGATATATTTGATATGTACAGTTCAAAATTAAAAACGGAGTGATTTGTATGAAGAAAACTTTGATTGTAATAGATATGCAGAATGATTTTATTGACGGCAGTCTTGGTACTGCCGAGGCTGTGAAAATTGTGCCGAATGTCCGCAAAAAGATTGAAGAATACCGCTCAAACGGTGATGAAATTATTTTTACAAGGGATACTCACGGTGAAGATTACCTAAGCACTCCCGAGGGCAAAAAATTGCCTGTTGTGCATTGTGTAAAAGACACTCACGGCTGGCAGATTGCAGACGGGCTTGATGTTTCCGATGCGCTTCATATTGACAAGCCGTCATTCGGCTACACCCATTGGGATAAATTCAGCTTTGAAAAAATCGAGCTTGTCGGACTATGCACCGATATCTGTGTGGTGTCAAATGCACTGATTTTAAAGGCACTTTTCCCGAATGCCGAAATCAGCGTTGATTCGGATTGCTGTGCCGGTGTAACCCCCGAAACCCATAATTCCGCCCTCACCACAATGAAAATGTGCCAAATTGATGTGGTGTGATAGTTGTTAAAAAAATCAAACTTTATGTAAAAAACAGTAGCGGCGAACCGTGTTCGCCAATCGTATCGTGTGCAAACACGATGCGAATAAATCCATAACATACATTTTGCTTGATTTGGTTTTGCAACCAAATCAAATGGCGAACACGGTTCGCCGCTACAAGTAAATACACAAATATATAAATACGGTCGGGAAAATTTGGTGTATCGTTTTACATCTGTCTTCTCGACCGTACTTTTTAACTTTTCAATATTACCTATTACTTAAAATCATTCTTCCGGAGGTTACTCGGAAAGTTCAAATATTCTTTCTATAACAGCTTTGAAAAACGGCAAATCTTTTTCTTGCTGATAATCCATATAACTCCAATGTGTGATATATCTCCATTTTGAAATCAACAAAGATGTTGCTGTGTTGTAATCTGTATGTTTCAGCATTTTTTTAAGCTGATTATAATCGGTAATATTTAAAATGTTTTTGTTATCATATTCATATTTTGAATCATTGAAAGAGCCTAATTTAAATCCCATTTTTACCAAATCACTACCGAAGTTTATTTCAAAATCACGAATATTCATAGTATTATTAATGAATTTTTCGTAGTATGGTTTTAGGACCTTAGCGGTATTTTTTCTTCCGTTTATGTATGAAACAGGATTTTGCGTTGTGTTTACTAAATCGGCAATGTTTTTGTTTATGTAAACATTTGGCTTATTAACTGCTTGACAGGTGCAGTATTTGCGATTTGACCTTGAAAGATTTTCTTTGCACAATCGTGGATAGAATGGAGTTTCCACACCTGAAGAATACCATTTCATATTTTCATAAACTCCGACAATCAGTCCGTGATTTACAGCAATAAGATAGTCGCAATTTTCTGCTCGTTTGGTGTCGATTATCCAATGACCTCTTGCACATTCCATAACTTGGCTGTCTGACATATCGTATTTATAAAGTGAATTTATTTTAACAATTAAAAGGTTGTGGAAAATATCTTCTTTTGAAAGGATTTCGGCACCGTAAATTTTTTCAAAATCTTCAGCCGTAATAACAGGTATTGAATGGTGTCCCGAAACTACATTAGTGAGAGATTGACAGTCAATGTAGTTCATCATATTTATCAAAGCCGATTCGGCAACGAATGCCTCTTTTTCCGAAAGACCGTGTAATATGATTAGCTTTTTTACTTTGTTACCGGATGAGATTATTTCTTTTATACGATTCGACTTATTTGAGTGATCAAGTTTTTCTTCGTGTTGAAAAATACGGTTGTTAATTCCTTTGCCTATGTAAAAAATTTTGTTATCTCTTGGATCTGCAAGGGCATAAACATAGTAACCTAATTTTTGTTTTACCTTTTCGGAAAAGCCATTCATAAGAAACATACCTTTCAGCTTAATTTATTTAATGATATCATAAATGTTAAATACGGTAAAGTGTTGTGTTGCGTACTTAATTTATACAAATACGGTCGGGAAATTTAGATGTGTCGTTTTACATCTGTCTTCTCGACCGTACTTTTTAACTTTTCACTATTACCTATTACTTAAAATCATTCTTCCATTTGCTTGCCGAGGAATGCGGCGGCGGTTTGGGCAAGCTTGATTTCAGCATTCGACGGGATTTTGGTCTGTTCGCCTGTGAGCATAATTACCGCACCCGAAACATCTCCTGCGGCGATAATCGGATAGATTACCGAGGCATAATGTTCAATGCCCTCAATCGGCTGAATGTCGCCGAGCGTCTGCTGCGTTGCCGAATAGCTTTTGCGGTTTTCCATATAACCCTCAAGCACGGTTGTAACCCTGCGTTCAAGAAATTCACGCTTTGAAACCCCTGCGGCGGCGATTACATGGTCACGGTCTGTTATGATTGTCGGCATTCCGCTGATTTTGGCAAGCACATCTGCGTATTGCGATGCAAACTCCGCAAGCTCGCCAACGGGCGAATATTTTTTGAAGATAACTTCACCGTCCGTTGCTGTGTAAATTTCGAGCGGATCGCCCTCACGAATACGAAGTGTCCGCCTGATTTCTTTCGGTATAACCACTCTGCCGAGATCGTCAATTCTTCTGACGATTCCTGTTGCTTTCATATTTAAAACTCCCTTCGGACAATTTTGCCCTTTGTCTGATACATATTCAGCAAATTATTTGCAGTAATATTGTTTGATTCATACAGTTTTTTATACCGAATTTTTCTTTGGTGACATATTTTTACAACATATAAAAAATATAACTTTATTACGATTTAGTTAATCGTAAATGACTAAATCGTAAATACCTAAATTGCAAAATGAGCAAATGAAAACAGCCGACACGGAGCGCAGTCTGACGCTTACATGGGATGACCTGAAGAATACGGTGAACATTGAGAATTCCGACCGCTTTGTCTATAAAGATACGACTTTCACCATGAACAGACAACTGCTGACCGG
>CACXYD010000087.1 GCA_902771755.1 uncultured Ruminococcus sp.
ACCGATACCGAAGTATGTAGGCTTAGTGGCAGCGTCTGAATCGTAGATTACATATTCAGCTTCTTCAAGATTTCTTGAATCCCATACTGCAAGCTTGTTGAGTGTACCCGGATAGCCTGCGCTGTCAATCTTTACGCTTACCTTCTTGCCCGAAGGAACAAATGCTGTGTCGTTTTCAAGAGTAAGTGTGTATTTGAGTGCTGTTGATTCCTTTGCAAGAGTCAATGTTGTAGGAATTGTAACTGTGTATGCAGGAACAATTTCTGACTCCGACTTTGAATACTCAACCTGCTGCTGAAATTCTGCATTGCTGTTGTTTTCGTCAACAACCGGTGTGTCGGTTGAAGATGCGGCAAAAGCTGCTGTTGTTGCAGACATGCACATTGCCGCTGCGATAATTGCTGTTGTAACTTTTTTTACTGTCTTTTTCATTTTGATTTTCTCCTTAAAATTACTTTTTTGTTTTCAATAATATATATTCACCCAAAATGGGATTGTTGTCATTCCACGGTCAGCTTTGTCTTAACCTGAGCGCCGTTCATTTCTGAATTATCGGCTGTTGAATATGTTGCAATATTCACAAGCAATGTGTATTCGCCCTTTTTAAGAGCCTTGTCAAGCGTTACACCCTTGATTGCATCACCTGGCTTTACGAGGTTTGTTGTGCATATATTCTCGCCCGTATCCGCAAGCGTAAGCGTGAATTTGAAGTTGCACGGATTGCCCTTTGGATTAAGCAATGTAATCGGAAAATCCTTTGTTCCCGAATTAACGGTTATGTCGGGATATCCCGGAACTTTTATTCCGCTGTCACTTCCGCCTTTATTTTCAACAGTCTTTTCATAATGCGATGCGTTGTTGTCAAACACAACACCTTGTGACTGTTGTGTCGGCTGACTGTTACTGTTAAACATAATTATTCCGACTGTCACACCTGCCCCGATAAGCAGAACAATAATTGCTGTCAGCACGGTTATAATCGTCTTTGTTTTTACGGTGTTTTCTTTCATCATCTTTCCCCTTTTCCAAGAATGATAATACCACCGCATTTTTGTATTCGTGTCACACATGTTTATCGTTTGTGTAAAATAATGTAAAATTTTAGATACCGTTTGTACAATCAACTGTAGGGGCGTTCATTGGACGCCCGCCTTGATGAATTGGTTTGTTTAAACACATGGATTTTGATGTGATGAAAATTGTGTATAATCTGTAGCGGCGAACCGTGTTCGCCAATCGAAATGATTGTAAAATCATTTCGATCTAATACAAATCATTTGTTTCAACTGATTATGTTATCAAAATACAATTTGCATTTATTCTACAAAATAACAACCACATTGCAGCATTTATAAAATTATATTCATCATATATTTTCTGCTATTACTTGCGGGCGGCCGATGACCGCCCCTACAGATTGTTTTACAATACAAAAACCGCCGTACAGATTGTTTGCTGTACGGCGGTAATGTTTAAAAATATTTAATTTTACTTTTCAGCGGTTACCTGAACTTCTTCTGGATTTTCAGAAATATCGCTTTTCTTTTTTCTGCGTTTTTTGATGATATATGTCCATACGCAGAGGAACGCAAAGGTTGCGGCACATATGATTGTCACGGTCAAGCCGATTGCAAAGCCCTTTGGATAATACTCAAGCTTGATTGTATGCTCGCCCTTGTCAAGGTTGAATGCAACAAGTGCGTTGCCGACAGGAGTAATTGTTACCTCCTTGCCGTCAACATATGCCTTCCAGCCTTCTTCATACGGAACAGAGGTGTAGAACAATCCGTTTTCCTGTGCATTGATTGTTCCCTCCATAGAACTGCCTGTAATCTTTGTTGTTGTCATAACGCTCTTTGAAAGCTTGTTGTAGCCTTCTTCAAAGACATCCTGATTCAAAACATCAACAAATACCATTGCAGAACCCGACTGTCCCTGCTGGAGATTTGAATAAACGGAAATCTTGTCGCCCTTTTTGCATTGACCTATGCAAGCAATGTAACTTCTGCCCATACCGTAGGTCTTGCTCTGAGCAACATCATTAATCATAACGGTAACATCGTCACCGCCCGAGATATCCGCATACATAAGATACAAGCCATCCTTAGGTGCTTCGTAGTTCCACTTTACATGCGGAGTAACTGTTGTATCGGTACAGCTGAATGTGTATCTTCCGTAGGCTGTCTTGTTTACGGGGAACTGACTGTAGTCTGTGTGTCCCTGTGACACAACCTCAAGCGGAGTGTAAACATCGTCCTTAATGCCTGTTGCAAGTCTGAAAAACTCATTCTGCTTGTCAAACGGATTGAACTGATCCTCGTTTTCGTCAACCTGCCAGCTTGTAAGTGCGGAATTTGTCATAAAGCCCATTGGCAGATAGTGATTGTTCTGCAAAAGCTTTACATTGCCAACACCGTAAACCTCTGTAAGGTCATAGGTGTTCATATAGATATTGTCACGGGCAATAAGATATTTAAGATTCATAAAGAGGTTTGTAACAGGTGAACCCTCGGCATAGGTGTAGCGGTTACCGCTCTTCCAACCCATCATACCAAAGTTTTCAAACAGCACGGTCATATCAACATTAGCCATTGAGTTGAACATTGAAAGTCCGTTGTAGTGGTTGAGAGCCGCATCGTTAAGAGTCTGAGTTGATGTCATCTCTGCTCTCCACATTTCGGTTGTGTTGCTTTCAAGGCTGTCCATATAATCAATTACCTGTGCTGTGCTTTCTTCGCCTCTCGGATAATCGTAAGTGCCTGTTACGGTTGTTGTCTTAACACCGATATAACCTGCGGCGGCACTCTCACCCACAATTATGACACCGAATACAATCAAAAGAACCTGTTTCGGAACAATTCGCTTTGTATAGAGGAAAAGCAGTACACAGATTACCGCTGCAATGATTGCTGTGCCGACAAGCGCATAAGCCTCCTGTGTGCCGATACCAAAGATGATAACAAGCGCAACAAAAAGTGCGGCAAGGATAACATCCCAGCAAGAGCTTGATTCAAGGAGCATAAACGCTCTGAATGCCATAACAACAAGCACAAAGCTGATGAGATAGCTGAAACGGTACGGAATCATATTTGTAAAGTGGAAACCGTGCCAGATGTAGTCAAGCTGTCTGATGATACAGCTGATAATCATAAAGCCGATAAGGCAACCGTCAACGATTTTCTCTTTGAGTGAAATCTTCTTGCTTGTGAAGAAAAGAATTCCGAGTACAAGAGAAAGTGTGCCACAGGCAATGTTAGGCAATGCGTCAGCCTCTTTGATTGCAGGCGGTGCAAATGTGATGAAGTTAGAAAGAATCTTTCTGATTGCCTCAAGCACACCCATAAGGTCATTTGTTGAACCAATGTTGATTGCAAATGTTGTCGGGAAAGTTGCGCCCGATGCGTTTGTATTTTGCAGACCGAAGAATGCCGGCAACAGGAAAAACGCCGTAAGTCCGATTGCAATTAATGAGTAAATGCCTGTGCGAAGAAGATTTGTTGCAAACTTTTTGATGCCGTCCCATTTTACAATGTTGTATGCAATGAATGACAACAGTACAAAAATGCAGGCGAACAAACCGATATAATAGTTAGTCAAAAGCGAAAGTGCAAGCGAAACGATGTAAAGTCTGAACTTGCCCTCTGTGAAAAGCTTTACTGCACCAAGAGCAACAAGAGGAGTGATACAAACCGTATCAAGCCAGATTGTGTTCCAATAGTAACCCATAAAGAATGCACAAAAACCGAAACTGCATCCGAAGATTACGAGTGAAAAATCATTTTTCTTGAAAAGACTGCGTAAGAAGATTGCCATAAACATACTTGCGCAAGCAATCTTGATTACAACCGAGAACATCAAAAATTCTCTCAGCCATTCACTCGGCAAAAATACCGTCAAGAAGTTGAGCGGACTCATAAGGTAGTATGACATAAGTGCAAAGTAGTTTACACCTCCGCCCTGCGTCCATGACCAGAACAGCGATTCGCCGTGTTTAAGTTTTTCCTGCATATCCGCAAGGAACGGATAATACTGATGCCACAGGTCGGTTACGAGAATCTGATTGTCACCGAACGGCGAAACCTTCATAACACCGAAAGCAGCTGTCATAAGCACAAACGGTATGACAAAAGCCAGAATGATAAACATGTTTTTTGAGAAAAAGCCTTTGCCGTTGCCTTTGTTTTTCAGCGTAACGGGTTCAGCTTTTTTCTTTTTCTTTACAGCGGGCATAATTTGACCTCCGAAATATTTTGTAATTGTTTTCCGATATGCACAAAAATGCAATCGGGTACAAGTAATCCATTCTATTTTAACGCTTTTCGTGTGTGATGTAAATAAAAAAACATAAAAATCTTAAAAAAAATAGACTTTTGGCGTTAGCTTTGTTATAATTAAGACGATTGTAGATTAACAAATTAATTCATCGATGGAGGAATACAAGGTGTACCAAAAATTAAAGCTTTTGTTTGAAAGTAAAAATCGTTACAGATTAGTATTTTTAACAACCTTTTTCTCAGGGTTGTTTATACATTTTTATAAAATATCCAACAATTTGCTGAATCACGATTCTATTTATAATTACTATTCCTCACAAAATGTTATAGCTTCAGGAAGATGGTTTCTATCAGTAGCTTGCTCTTTTAGCACATGGTATGATTTACCTTGGATTACAGGGATATTTACAATGTTTTTCATAGCTTTTACTGCTGTTATTGTAGTAGATATTTTAAAAATCCAAAATATAAAAGCAGCTTGTCTTTCAGGTATGATTTTGATATCTGCCCCTGCAATTACCGAAACTTTATTTTTTGGATTCACTTCTGATGGCTTCGCGCTGGCTATGCTTTTATCAGCAATTTCCGTCTGGTTCATCTTAAGGAATGAAGGCAAAAAATGCATTAATTATATAATTTCTGTTATCTGTTTGACATTATCAATTGCTACATATCAGGCATATCTTTCATTTGCCTTAGTTTTATTGATTGCTTATGGTATTAAAAACTCAAGTGAAAAATCCGAATACTATATTGATAAAAAACTATATTTTACAGGTATTAGTTTACTAATAATCGCTATATCAATGATTCTGTACTTTGTAATATGGAAATTATTAATGTTGATTCAAAATGTTACCCCAACGGATTATCAAGGCATTAATAAAGTAGGTTTTGATATAAACACAATACTTTCTGCTCCTTTTGACATAATTAAATCCACTGTACTTTTAATTTTGGGCGGAAATATTATTAAACATGGCATTTCTTTTTATGCTATATTTAATATTCTGTTTGTTATTGCATTTATTTTACTTTTAATTTCATTTTTTATTAAAAACAAAATTTACAAGAACAAAAACAACTTTATATTTTTTGTATTTTGCATTCTCTCCATACCTATAGCTATATATTGTTGGAGATTTACGTCTTCTACAGTATCATACGCTAATAGGATGCTGTCAAGTGCAAGCATTTTAATAATTTTATTTTTGTTAATGGTTGAAGAATTACAAATAAAAAGGATATTTAAAAATGTTTTTACTGTGTTAATAGCATTGATAATTTTTAACAATTCATTAATTGCAAATGTATGCTATTTTTACTTACAGCAAGAAAACGATACGACTTTGTCAAGAGCTACAGAAATGTTATCTATAATTTATGAGCAAGGGAAAAATATCGATGAAAAGATATTTATAAACGGAAGCAGACTAAATGATGTTGCTATAGATGATAAATATGATGTGTCACAAATCTTATGTCTTTCTCCTATGATAGAAAAAGACTTATTGTTTGATGAGTATCATACAGTAAGTTACTTGAATAATTCCCTAAATTGTTCTTTTTCATCAGCAACTAAAGAAGAGAAAGAAGAAATAATTAATACAAACGAATATAAAAATATGCCTGTATGGCCAATAAAAGGGTCTATACGAGTAATTGATGATATCATAGTTATAAAATATACAGATTAATTTGTAAAAAATCAAACTTAGAAAGTAAGGAAAATATATCATGAAAACCATAGACTTAGTTGTTCCCTGCTATAATGAAGAAGCGGGACTTGAGCATTTTGTGCTTGAAACCAACAAGGTTATCGACTCTCTGCCCGAGTATTCTTTCAGATACATACTTGTAAATGACGGCAGTAAGGACAGGACCTATCTCATTATGAAAAAGCTTGCGAAAACTTTCAACAATATCAAGTACATTTCGTTCTCACGAAATTTTGGCAAAGAGGCGGCAATGTACGCCGGACTCAAGCATACAACGGCTGACTATGTTGTTGTTATGGATGCCGACCTTCAGCATCCGCCACAGTTATTTCCTCAGATGATTCAGGCTGTTGAACACGAAGGTTACGACTGTTGTGCAACAAAGCGTGCCAAGCGTGAGGGTGAAAGCAAGTTCAGAGGAATTTTCTCAAAACTTTTCTTCAAGCTTTCAAACAAGCTTACAGATGTAAAAATGCCCTACGGCGCAATGGACTTCCGTATGATGAGCCGTCAGATGGTTGACTCAATCCTTGAGCTCAGCGAAGTTCAGAGATTTTCAAAGGGTATTTTCTCGTGGGTAGGCTTTAACACAAAATGGATTGCCTACAAAACAGTTGACCGTCAGCTTGGTCAGACAACATGGAAATTCTCAAGTCTGTTCAAATATGCAATTGAGGGCATCACAAGCTTTTCGGTTGCACCGCTCAGATTCACGGCTGTTATGGGATTTATCATCTTCGTAATTTCGCTCATATACATTATAATAACGCTGATTCAAACGCTTTTCCTCGGCATTACCACTCCGGGTTATGTCACCACGCTGTGCGCTATCCTCTTTATGGGCGGTATCACCGAAATGTCAATCGGCATTCTGGGCGAATACATAGGCAAAATCTATATGGAAGCCAAGGACAGACCTATCTACATTACAAAATTCTCGAATTTTGAAGATGAAGATAACGAAGAAAAAGACGATAAGGAGATTAACGGTTAAATGGGTAATTTTATCAAGCAGTTTTTTGACATCAAGTTCTGGAAGTTTATACTTGTCGGAATCTTAAACACGGTCGTAGGCATGGGACTTCAGTTTCTGTTCTTCAACCTCTGCGGTTGGAATGAATGGGTTTCATCGCTTGTAGGCTACATTCTCGGCAGTATTTTAAGCTATTTTCTCAACAAATACTTCACATTCAAAAACAAGGACAAGGGCTGGAAACCAATCGTTAAATTTGCACTCAATATTGCAATATGCTACGGCCTTGCCTACGGAATTGCAATTCCGCTTATCAGCATGCTCTGCACAGCAAACAACTGGACAATGTTCGGTTGGAGTGTTGAAAAGTTTGCAGGCAACTTCTCAATGATTGTAGGCGCATGCCTTTTCGTTGCATTCAACTACATCGGTCAGCGTTTCTTCGCTTTCAGAGAGAAAAAGGAAGAAAATAATAAGTAATCCAAAATATCAAAAGTTTTCAACATACAATAAACACCAAATAAACACGGCTCTATGTCAATAGTTGGGGTAGCATTAAAACAGAATAATTGAAATTGACAAGTGGTGGTTGTTTAAACTGCCGCTTGTTTTGTATTGTTTTTTG
>CACXYD010000088.1 GCA_902771755.1 uncultured Ruminococcus sp.
CAAAATTTTCCTTTTTCAGATTATCGCACAGCGTGTTGACAAACACCTCTGCCTCGTCATAACTTTTCGTTGCCATAAGTTCACGGATTACGAGAATATGATTTTTATAATCGTGCATACCCCTTGCCGCACCCTTGTACATTTCGTTAAGTCGGATGTAGTTATTTTCGAGAATACTTTTCTGATACTCCCCCATCATGTTCTGGATTTTCTTTTCCTTTGAAATGTAATACCACCCCGTCAGTATCAGAGCCTTAATCAACGCAATCACCATAAACAGCAGAACCATTAACATTGAATGGCCGAATGCGTTGAAGTTGTGATTCTTCACACAGCTGAGTACAGCGGCAATCATGAAGTAGTACCACAAACAGCACAACAGGACAATCGGGAAAATCCGTTTGAAAAAGCCGTCAACCTTGTGTTTGAAAAGGCGGACAAATGCAATGTAGTAGAAAATCAACAACAGCTTTGACACAACCGTATAAAGATTTCTCTCCCACCCTGCTACGGTCATAACATGAACCGTAAAGTCCGGAATTATCAACATTTCGATTATGTAGCTTATAAGAATTCCACCTATGGTGACAATCAGATAATACACCATTGAAACGGCGGTTGAATCGGCAAGTTTTATTCTGCATAACAATTTTGCGAGAAATGCCGGCAGAATTGAGCTTATCAAAAGCGTTACAAATGAAAAGAACGCAATCTTGATGTCAAGATAAGTTATAACGGCAGTCATGAACAGCGTGCATAAAAGCTTCAGCCCGACCTGTTTTATGCCCCAAAAGCGTTTTTCGCTGAGGTGTTCAATCAATGAGAAAAGAAGGATAATTTCGCAGAATGCCGACAATGCGATAAAGCTGAGGTTAATAAGTTCATCAGTCATCAATTATTTTCCTCCCCCAAAAATCGAGCAGTTTTTCTTTGATTTTTGCATAGAGCGAGGTGCTTATGGGAACTTTGTCACCGTTTTTGCACACCCAGTCGTGGCGGTAAACACTCTGCACATTCGCCATATTGGCAATACAACCTCGGGCAATGTAGATAAATTCCTCGGAGTCGAGTTCATCAAACACAACCGACAAAGGCTTTCTGATTTTTATCGGCTCTTTACTGTGAAGGTGATGAATTTCACAATTTTTTCCACTCTTTGTAATGTAGAGAATGTATTTGCACGGCAACATTCCGCACATATCGTGCCGTTCAATCAGATACGATTTTTTGCTTTCAAGGTCAATGACATTTGCTGCATCAAGCACAGCCGCCATAAGCCTTGAATCGCCGTCCTGCTTTGGAACGAATCTGAAAATCTCAAGTTCGTAGCCGTCAACGGCATAGTTCACATACGAGGTCAGAAAAATTATGCGACAATTCAGGTTGGATTTTTTAACATAACCGGCAATCTCAAGCCCCGACACAGAGGGCATTTCAATGTCGAGAATCAAGAGGTCGATTCTCATACTTTGGTCGAGTTCAAACATAAGCTGACGGCTGTCGGTATAAATTGAAACCTCGGCAGTAATACCCTTGCTTTCAAGAGCCTGTTTTGCAATCTCCCCCGCCCTTTTTGCCGCAACGGGATTGTCATCGCAAACAGTACAATACAAAACCATACTCATAATATTCACCACTTATTGTTAATATTAATCACAACTATTTATAGCTTATTATACTATATTTGTATTTATATTGCAATATCTAGTCCGAATATAATCAAAATTGGCTTTACAAACATAAAAACACCCGAACATTTCTGCTCGGGTGTCTGAGTATTCAATTAACCTTGAGTTATTCCGACTTGTTGGCGGCAACACTTGCAGCCTGTTTGATAGCTGTGTTAATCTTCGACTGATATGCATGACCTGCAACTCTGCCGTTGATAACCGCAACATAACGGTTACCGTCAGACTTGTAGTAGCTTACCGTGTCTGTTGTGCCGTCAGATGAATATGTGTATGAAACTGTGAGAACAGGTGAACCGCTCTTGCTGTCAGACTTTGTGTCGGCAAGTTCAACCATTGCAAGGTTCTCATAGAAACCTGAGAATGTTGCAAGCTCAATTTCTGTCTTGCCGTTCTTAACGGTTGTTGTGGTAGTTGTTGACTCACTGCCGTTATCGTCTGTCTTTGTTTTCTGTGCTGTACTCAGCGAAAATGTGTAGGTATTCTTGCCGTCATTTACAGAAACTTCGGAAAGTGCGCTCATCTTCGGATAAAGCACATATTCGTTTACAAGGCTTTCGTAGCTTGTTGTAACCCACGGAACCTTTTCGGCTGAAAGTGAGTAAACAACCTTTCCGCCCTCTGTCATAAGGCACACATTGCCGTCACTGTCAGGCTTTGATGCGATAAGACTTACTGTTGTGTCGGGATAAACCGCCTTGAGCTTTGCATAAGGATTTGAAAGTCCGAGGCTTGAAAGCTGTGAAGATGACGGATTGACCATTTTAACGCTGAGGGCATAAAGACCTCTGATACCGCCTGCAACAAGACTGCTTTCGTTCTCGTTTGCGTAGCACTCAACAGGGCTTGTCATAATATATGATGCCGAGTTTTTGCCGTCTGAATTCGGCTTGAGTGTGATTGTCTTTGAGAAGTTAGAGCCTGAAATTTCAATTGACGATGCCTGACTGTTGTCGTTATCGGATGCCGCATCGTTGATTGTGAGGCTGATAAGGTCTGTAAGGCCGTAGTCAAATGCAGAAACCGCATCTGTGTCTACAAGGTAAACTGTGTCGCTGTCACCGAACTTGATGTAAGTTCCGGCACTCTGCGGAGCGTCATCACCGACATAGATAATAGCCTTTGTCTTGTCGGTATAAGTTACATTAACTGTATCTCTCGGCTTGTCAAGACCGTAGTCGGCAAGCTTTGAACCGTCAAGAGTCATAACCTTTGTAAAGTCAATGCTTGCGGCATTGTTTGCGATATTGTCGGCAATACCGCCCTGAAGGTCAAAATCTTCATAGCCTACAATAGTGTACTGTGTAGCACTTGTTTTGCCGTCCTTGTCGGTTGGTGTGTATGACTTGATGTCAAGAGTACCCTTTTTGTTTTCAAGGTGGATTTTTGAAATTTTTGCGGGGATGTAATCCATAAGAGTGCCGTAGCTGTTGTTGTCGATTTCACCCTTATCGTTTGTCTGAATCTTTGCCTGATGAACACCGTCTTTATCGGTTGTTACGCTCATCTTTACACCCTCGTCATATGTTGCCTCGCCCGATGACGAACCGTCACCCTTAGGGAGGAAAATGAGCAGACACATAAGTCCCACAAGAATTAATGCGGCGGCGCAGACAATAATCAATATTTTAGTGTTCTTTTTCATTATCTGTTCCTCCTGCGTAACCAAAGAACAAATCCTGCAACAAGAATTGCAATCGGAATTACAATTACAAATACTACAAGCATGGTGTTCTGGGTTGCAACATCGGTAATACCGAGTTCTGTGTTGTCAATTGACTTACTTTCAATTGTAATGCCGACATCTTCCTTGTCTGCAATTGTGTTGATTACATTCATAAAGTAAGCCGAGTTGTTAAAGCTGTTGTACTGCATAATTGTGTCGCTAAACATAATGTATGAACCGAAAACGATTACTCTTGAAGAGCCTTTGTCCTCATTTGTCATAACACCTTCTGCGGCAACATTTTCACCTTTGCCTGAAACCGCATCCTTGTAGTCCCAGTCCTTGTCGGCATCGATCGGCAATACGCCTGCCTTGTCCGAGGTTGTGAGCAATGCATGTGCGGTATTTTCATCTGTGATTTTTACAGGATGTGCCTCTGAAACAACAACAGGAATCTTGCTGTTCTTGAGGTTATCTGTGTAGTAATCGCCGTAGTTTACTGTGAATGCATACGGTGAACTTGCACTTACAAGTGCGCTTTCGTCAGTTTCAAATACATAGCCTCTGTCAATTGACATACCCCATTCCTTGAGGAAGTCATCGAGGTTTGGCATTTCGCCCATGTCGGCTGTCGGAACATAGATGAGTGAGCGTCCGTACTTGCCGTCATTTGAAAGCCATGTTGAAAGTTTTTCAACAATCTTTTCGTCAAGGTCAACAGACGGTGCATACATAATTGCAATCTTTGCATCGCTGTCAAAGTCGCCTGTTGCGAGTGAAACCTCGTTAACCTGATAAGCGTTGTTTTCAAGCAGAGTTTTGAGTGATGAGTAATCCTGCTCGTTGTTGCCCTTAATCATATCAACAACAACCTTATCGTCAGTCGTAACATTGAGAATAGCCGTTACAACAGCCTGCTCAATCTTTGTGCCTGTAAAGCTGTATGAACCGTAGTAGTTGTAGGTCTGCTCGTCATACTCAAAGCAATCTGCAAGAGTAAGTACCTTGTACTGCTTGCCCGATTCAACAAGAACAATGTTGTTTGATGAGTTTGACTGCCAGTCAACATTCGGATAATCGGAGGTGAATGACGGGTTGGCTGTAAGGTCAACATACTTGATTTTCATTTTGCCGTCAGACTTGCTTGCCATTTTGTTGAGCATTTTCTGAGCCTGTACAAAGTATGTACCCTGACTTTCAAATGTTTCCTTTTCCATGAGGATATTAACTGTAACATCCTTGTCAAGGTGTGAAACATAGTCGATTGTATCGTCCTGAAGTGCAAACGAATTGTTTGATGTGAGGTCAAGTTCAAGGTCGGGGAATCTGTCAACAAGAAGTCCTACAATGATGTTGACAACAATTACCATAACGATAACAAGAGCCGTAATTGCCATTGCAACCGTGCCGTGTCTTGCTTTTCTTGATTTCATGAACTTTTTGAATTTGCCCTTTTCGGACTTTTTCTTTTTATCTTTTTTAGCCTTTTTAGCTTTTGTATCTTCCTTTTTATCGGCTGTTTCTGCCACAGCATTGCTGTCTGCATTTGCAGTATCTTCGGAGATAGTATTCAGGTTTTTGTTTTCTTCGCTCATTTATATTACCTCCTTAGCTCCAGCGTCTTTTTTCCAGAACACGAACAGTAAAGAATACAAACAATCCTGCCACGCTCAGGAAGAATACGATATCGGGTGCGCTGAGCAGACCGTATTTGAATGAGTTATAATATGTAGCAAAATCAATTTTTTCAATAATGTTCTTGATCCAGTCAATTGAAATCATGCTTGTGAAGTTTGTCATCATGTAGATAACAAGGTTAACCGCCATACTTACGATTGCGGCAACAATTGTGCTTTCTGTAAGTGATGAAATGAAAATGTTAATTGCAATCAGAGCTGCACCAAAAAGGAGAAGTCCGATGAATGTGCAGAGAATAACCGACCATTCGGGAGTTGCAAAGAATGAAATTACAACTGCGTAAAGAAGGAAAATTGCACTGCAGATTGCATAAAGCACAAATGCACCGAGAAACTTGCCGAGAACAACCTTTGTAAGGCTTACAGGTGCGGTAAAAAGTGCCTGATCTGTTTTTTGATACTTTTCATCTGCAAATGATTTCATTGTTATAATCGGAATTATAAACAGAATAATCAAAAGCATATTGCCGTAAACATAGCTTAAACTTGCCGAGTTATACACAACGCAGTAGTTGTAAAAGAATATTCCCGAAAAGAAGAAGTAAGCGGCAAGAACAACATATGCAATTGCCGAATTGAAATAAGAGGAAAGCTCCCTCTTTAAAATAGCGCCCATTACATATCTTCCTTTCTGCTGTCATATTTGCCTGAGGTAAGCTTGAGGAACATATCCTCAAGTGTTTCGTTGCCTGACTGCATATCAAGAATTACCGCACCGATTCTTACCATAGCGTTGTAAACATCTCGTCTGATGTCGCTTGATGTTTCATATTCAATCATATACTTTCCGCTTCCGTCAGCATTACTGCCTGTCTTTGTAACACGCTTAACAGCAGGGATTCTCTTTATTGCCTCGGTAATGTCGGCGGTACTTCCCTCTGCAACAAGTGAAAGCTTCTGACCGCCCGATACCTGAGCAGAAAGTTCATCGGTTTTTGCATCGGCAACAATCTTGCCCTTTGAGATAACGATGATTCTGTCGCACACCTCGGAAACCTCGGAAAGAACATGAGATGAGAAAATTACAGTATGCTTTTTGCCGAGATTGCGGATAAGCTTTCTGATTTCGATAATCTGCTTAGGATCAAGACCTACTGTCGGCTCGTCAAGAATGATTACAGGCGGATTGCCGAGAAGTGCCTGAGCAAGACCTACACGCTGACGATAACCTTTTGACAGATGCTTGATAATTCTGTCAGCCTGCTCTGAAATCTTTGTCAGACGCATAACCTCGTCAATATGTTCCTTTTTCGGCAACTTTACCTTCTTGAGATCAAACATAAACTCAAGATATTTTTTAACCGTCATATCAATGTACAGAGGCGGAATTTCGGGAAGATAACCGATTTTTGACTTTGCGTGAATCGGATCGTCAAGAATTTCGCATCCGTCAATGGTAACAGTACCGCTTGTTGATGAAAGGTAACCTGTTATCATATTCATTGTTGTGGATTTGCCCGCACCGTTAGGTCCGAGAAATCCCAGAACCTCACCTGTTTCAACGGTGAAGCTGATGTCGTCAACGGCCTTTATGCTGCCATAAAATTTTGTAAGGTTTTTAACCTCGACCATGTGACTTTTCACTCCTTAAAATTAATTGCGTAATTTCTGCGGTTTGTTTGTGCCGTACAAAAACGCAGAAACGAACATCATAGATTATACTATAAAACGGGCAATTTGTGTAGAGTTTTTCCAAAAAATCAAGGCAATCTCACAAAAATTCAGTTTTTCATCACATAAAGAAATGTCTTAGGGAATTATTCACCAAAAACTCGGAACAATATTTATTGATAATGACAAGACAAAGGAAGTGTCAGCATGCAATATGTAAATGCATTCTGGGTTGGCGGACTGATCTGCGTGGTCGGTCAGATTCTCATTGACAAAACAAAACTCACTCCCGCAAGAATACTTACGGGCTTTGTTGTCGCAGGTGTCATCCTCGGAGCGGTCGGACGTTACAAACCGCTTGTTGATTTTGCGGGCGCAGGCGCAAGTGTGCCAATCAGCGGATTCGGTTTTCTTATGAGCGAGGGTGTGCGAAAGGCTCTCTCTCAGGACGGCGCACTCGGAATTCTTACGGGCGGTCTTACAAGCGCCGCCGCAGGAATCTCCGCCGCAATAGTTTTCGGTTTAATAGCTGCCCTGTGTACAAAATCGGGAGATAAATAAAGGCAGATATTTTATTAAAAATTAAACTTTATAAATGTAGCCGCCCGCCTTGATGAAATCATCTGTTTATTCGCATAACTTTTGATATTATGAAAGCTGTGTATAATCTGTAGCGGCGAACCGTGTTCGCCAATCGTATCGTGTGTAAACACGATGCGAAATTATAGCAATCACATTGCAACATTTATAAAATTATTTTCATCATATATTTTCTGCTATTACTTGCGGGCGGCCGATGACCGCCCCTACTGGTTGTTTTGGTTTTTCAACCAAAACAAATGGCGAACACGGTTCGCCGCTACAAAATAACAATAACATTGCAACATTTATAAAAATTACTTGCGGGCGGCCAATGACCGCCCCTACAGATAAATAACCACACAAACGCAAAAACACCGCAGAAAAACTGCGGTGTTTTGCTAATCAGGGTTAGGAAAAGATATACAAATGTAGGATAAATTTTTATCTTTTTCGTTTTCGTTCAAGCCAGACTGTCACCATACCTGACATAAGCATTACGATTCCTGCGATAATGCATACCGTATTGCCTGTCTGAACCGACTTTGAGTCATTGCTTTTCGGTGTTTCGTCAAGAGTTGCTTTTGCAATTGAACTCGGTTGTGTAACGGGTTCGGAAATTGTTGGTTCAGGAACGGTTGTTTCTTCAACAGTAAGCATAACCTCGGTGGTTGCCGCATTCACGGCATTTACCGACACCGAAAAAAGTGTTGCAATCAGCATTAATGTACATAACACACAGGTTAATGCAATAGCCGATTTTTTCATTCATATCACCTCGCACGAGTCAGGGATTAGCCCTGAACATCGTCCTCAAGTGAGATTGTGTAGTTGATTACACCCTTGTAGTTGCCTGCAGGAATGTTGTAGTAATCCTTAACCTTTGCTTTTCTTGTAACTGTGCCGAAGTTT
>CACXYD010000089.1 GCA_902771755.1 uncultured Ruminococcus sp.
TGATTTACGAAAAAGCGAAGTATCCTTTAAAATATCCTTGAGTAAAGGATGCTTGTAATGTATATGAGACGGATTATGGCGGCAGTCAATATAAGTTGGAATGCTGTCCATAGGGCCGGGGCGGTAAAGCGCCGTAACAGCTATTAAATCCTCAATTCGTTCAGGTTTAAGCTGAGTGAGGACATTTTTCATTCCCTGACTTTCAAACTGGAACACACCCTCTGTGTGTCCTTTTGAAAACATTTCAAAGACTTTTTTATCGTTCTCATCAACCATATCGGGAGTATAGTCGGGATTTTTATGTTTTATCTGCTTTTCGGCATCGTTGATTACGGTTAAATTTCTTAGACCGAGAAAGTCCATTTTTAACAGGCCGAGTTCTTCAAGTGCCGTCATTGTGAACTGCGTTACAACATTATCGTCATTTTTTGACAGCGGAACATAGTCGCTGACGGGCTTATCGGTTATTACAACACCTGCGGCATGCATTGTTGCGTGACGAGGCATTCCCTCAATGCTCATTGCAACATCAAGAAGATTTTTTGTCTGCGGATCGTTATTGTAGCGGTTTCTTAAATCCGGATTGAGTTTCAGAGCGTCCTCAATTGTCATATCGTGTTCCATGGGAACAAGCTTTGCAACCGAGTCAACTGCCGCATAGGGAATCTCAAGCACTCTGCCGACATCTCGGATTGCACCTCTTGCCGCCATTGTACCGAACGAAATTATCTGTGCAACATGGTCTTCGCCGTATTTACGCACAACATAATCTATAACCTCTCCCCTGCGTTCCTTGCAGAAATCGACATCAAAATCAGGCATACTGACTCTTTCGGGGTTGAGAAATCTTTCAAAAAGAAGATTGTACTTTATCGGATCAATTGCGGTTATGCCTATGCAATAGGCGCAAAGTGAGCCTGCACCCGAACCTCTGCCCGGTCCGACAGGGATTCCGCATGATTTTGCGTAGCTTACAAAGTCGTTTACGATAAGGTAGTAATCTACAAAACCCATTTGCGACACCGTGTTGATTTCATATTCAAGTCGGTCAATCAAAGATTTGTCGGGATTCTCACCGTAGTGTTTATAAAGCCCCTCATAGCATTTTCTTCTGAAATAATGCAGATGATCTTCGTTATTAGGAACATCAAATCGTGGAAGTTTGCGTACACCAAATTCAAAATCCACATTGCACATATCGGCAATTTTCTGCGTATTGTCAATTGCTTCAGGGTAATTTGCGAAAACCTCACGCATTTCATCTTCTGTTTTAAGATAAAATTCGGATGTTTTGAACTCCATTCTGTCGCTGTCATTGACTGTTCTGTTGGTTTGAATGCAGAGAAGAATATTGTGAACCGTACTGTCCTGTTTTTCAATGTAATGGCAATCGTTTGTTGCAACGATATCAACACCGATTTCACGGGCAATTTTTACAAGGTTTGGAATTATCCTCTTCTGTTCTTCTATACCGTGGTCTTGAAGTTCGATAAAAAAGTTTTCTTTTCCGAACATATCACGGTAAAATTCAGCCTTTGACTTTGCGCCTGCATAATCGCCGTCAAGAAGTTTTTGAGGAATTTCACCTGCCAAACAGGCTGAAAGGCAGACTAATCCCTCGTGATATTCGGCAAGGAGTTCATCGTCAACCCTCGGTTTTGTGTAGAATCCCTCTGTAAAGCCTTTTGACACAAGTTTAATGAGATTTTGATAACCTGTGTGATTCTTGCAGAGCAAAACCATATGATAATATTTTCCGTAGGATGATGTTTTGTCAAAACGACTCTGCGGTGCAACATACACTTCACAACCGATTATCGGCTTTATGCCCTGCTTTTTGCACTCCTTATAAAAATCGACTGCACCGTACATTACACCGTGGTCGGTGATTGCGAGTGCAGTCATTCCTTTTTCTTTTGCGGCTTTTGCAAGTCTGCTCAGACGGCACGCACCGTCGAGCAGACTGTATTCTGTATGAAGATGTAAATGTGTAAATGCCATTTTACTCACCTGTTGCTTTTGCCTTTATTTCACCGTCTGAAAAACGGAGAGTAAATTCATCGCCGCTTTTAAGCGTTTTTGCGGAATTTACCACCTTGCCGTCTTTTTCGGCAATTGAATAACCCCTTGAAAGGATTGCTACGGGATTGAGTCCCTCAAGTTTTGCGGCTGTCTTTGTGATGTTGGCAGTCTTTTTATTGATTGTTTCTTGAACAAAATGCTGTATTTTCGTTTTGCAAAGTTCAAGAGATTTTTCGTATTCAAAAATTTTCTGCTGTGGCGATACAACAGATAGTCTTGTTTTTAATTCTGTAAAAGCATTATATTCCTGTCTTAATTTCAATGTTGCCATTGAATAAACATACTGCTTTTGCGACTTATAGTAGTCCATAAGTTCCGCCGTATCGGGAACTGCAAGTTCAGCCGCCGCAGACGGAGTCGGCGCTCTGAGGTCTGAAACAAAGTCGCAGATTGTAAAGTCGGTTTCATGACCGACAGCGGAAATTACGGGAATTTTACAGTTGTAGATTGCATAGGCAAGGTTTTCGTCATTGAATGCCCACAAATCTTCAATTGAGCCGCCGCCTCTGCCGATTATGATAACATCACAGGCATTGTACTTATCGAGTTTCTGCACGGCATCAATAAGTTGTGCGGGAGCATTCTCGCCCTGAACAAGTACGGGACACATAATCATGTCAGCAGACGGAAATCTTCTTGAAAGAATGTTGCGGATATCCTGAACTGCCGCACCTGTGGGAGAAGTAATTACACCGATTGAATTCGGAAACGGCGGAATTTTCTTCTTGTGTTCGGGAGCAAAAAGTCCTTTTTCGGCAAGTGACTTTTTAAGCTGTTCATAAGCAAGCGAAAGCGCACCTATGCCGTCCGGCTGCATATCTTCAATATAAAGCTGGTACTGACCTGTGGGTTCATAGACTGCCACTCTGCCACGGCAGATTACTTTCATTCCGTCGGCAGGTCTGAACTTTAGATTACGGGCATTTCCTGCAAACATTACGGCTCTGATAACGGACTTTTCGTCCTTGATTGAAAGATAGATGTGGCCGCTTCTGTAATGGTCGGTAAGGTTTGAAATTTCACCCGTAACAAAGACAAAATTCAGCCTTGCGTCATTTTCAATGATTGACTTTATATAGAAATTCAGTTGTGAAACACTTAAAACTCGTGGTTTGCTAAACTCGGGTGTGTACATCGTTATACTTCCTGTATCCTAAATATGCAATTCCTGCCGAGTTATCTGCCGAAAACTGCGGTGGTGCAAATATTGCATTGTATTTTTCTTCAAAAGAATTTTTTATTATTTGATTTGACATTACTCCGCCTGCAAAGAGCAATGGAAATTCTCCGTATTTTTCAAGCAGTCGCTTAGTCATTTCAGACAAGGTCTGTTCAATATATTTAAGACAAAATGCTGAAACATATTCGGGAGATTTGCCCTCATCAATCAGCTTTTTGGAAAGATTTTCAACTCCGCTCAGGCAACAATCGCAACCCTTGAGAGTTGGTTTTACCTTGATTTTTTCTGTATTTTTGAGAGCAAGCTGTTCAAGCTGAGGGCCACACGGGAATTTCAAACCGAGCATAAGTCCTGTGCGGTCAATTGCCTGTCCTGCATTGAGGTCGAGTGTGTGTGCCGCAAGTTCAACAGAAAAGCCTGTACCAAACCCTTTTGCAAATACTGCCTCGGTTGTTCCTCCGCTGACATGGAAGGCGATAAACTGCCTGTCAAATAAATCTGTTCTCTGCGAACCGAATAATGCCGCAGATATGTGTCCCTCTTGATGTGAAAATGTGTAGAGAGGAATTTTCATTGCGGAAGATAAAATTTTTGCCGTGTTCTCTCCAACGGTGAAACACGGCATATAAGAGCCGTCAACAAGTCTTGGACGGCTTGACGCCGCAATTGCGGCTATTTTGCTTGTATCAACATCTTTCAAAAGCGCCTCGATAAGCGAGTGCAACTGTGCTGTGTGGTGAAACACGGCATCACTCTGACGAAGTCCGAGCTGACCTTCTTTTACGGGAAGAAGTTTTTTCTGCTGAACCATTTTGCCAGTTTCGCTGTCGTAGAGAGCGGTTGATGTTGTGTAATTTGAAGTGTCAATTCCGAGAAAAAGGCTCATATTACTTCTCCGACTTTCCCGAAATTTCACGGGAATATGCACCGAGAATACCGTTTACAAACTTGCTCTCGTCAATTGTATATTTCTTTGCAAGTTCAACAGCCTCGTTGATTGAAACGCTCTGCGGAACATTGTCGAGATATTTCATCTCATAGATAGCGAGACGGAGAATTGCAAGTGACGGCTTTGAAATTCTTGAAAGAGTCCAACCCTTTTTAAGGTGGCTTGCAATGATTTCGTCAATCTCCTCGTGCTTGTCCTCAATGCCTGAAACTACAGCCTGAGCATATGCACAAACACCGCCTACAAACATTTCGGAATTATCATCTATTGTTTCTTCAAGCGGTTCGTCATCAAAAGACTTTGAGAACAAAAGCATAAAAGCCTGCTCTCTTGACTCACTTCTTGTGAGATTAACTTCTTCTTCAAAAATGTCACTTGTTTCAGCGTCATTTACTTCAATTTCATTTAATTCGTTGTTCATTTCGTTATTCATAATAAACCCAACTTTTCGTTACATTATAATATCTCTAAAATTTAAATCAGAGCAAGCCATGTTTTGCTTGCAAGGAACAGGGATTGCGATAGATTGCAATCTGTGCTAAGGAGCGACAGCTCCGCAGAATTTCATGGGAGATTTATCTCACAAGGAAATTCTAAAATGTACCGCAGCCTTTCAGGCAAGGTACATTAGCACTAAGATTATAACATAATAAAAAACGAATGTAAACAAAAATTAACAAAGATGTCCGTGACAAAATCATTTGAACTTTGGAAACTTTTTTCTGAACAAATCTTCAATGATTTTGGCACTTTCATCGCAACCGAATGCGTTTGATTTTATGCACAAATCGTAGTTATCGGCATTGCCCCATTCGGTTGAAGTAAAGTATTTGCAATGGGCGGCTCTTTCACGGTTAACTTTCTTAACCTTTTTAAGAGCATCGTTTCTTGAAAGATTATCCTTTTTTGCAATTCTTTCAGCCTCTGTGTCTTCATCTGCCGACACAAATACATTGAATGTGTGCTTTTTATTTTTGAGAATTTCATTTGCAAGTCTGCCGACAATTACGCATGATTCAGTTTGTGAAATAGTTTTAATTACATCTTTTTCACGATTAAAAAGGCTTTCAACACTCGGCATATTTGCCGTGTCAAGCGGTCCGCCGTACCACGCAAAGAAGTCATGCATTACGGGATTTTTGATTGTCTGCTCATTCTTTTCGATAAAATCGGGAGAATATCCGCTTTTCTCAACAACGAGCTTTATCAGCTCGTTATCGTAATACTTAAAACCAAGGCTGTCGGCAAGTGCCTTTGCAATCTGTCTGCCGCCGCTGCCGTACTCTCTTGATACGGTGATAACATATGTGGGATTCTGTTCGTTATCTGTTGTTTCATCAACCTGAACGGTGGGAGTCTTTTTGAGAAGTTTATCTCTGTATTTTCCGAATGACTTATTGATGATACCGAGGATAAAGCCAACGAGAAATGCCGCAATTACTGTTCCTACACCGACACTTCCGAGGCTGTGAATCATAATAAGACAAGCCGCCGCAGATACAACAACCATAGTGATATCAAAAGCCATTTTTACCTTTGAAAATTCAATTTTTGTAACCTGCGAAACTGCCGACATTACACCCTCACCTGCAAGCGGTATAACATCTGCAGGAAGATACAGGAAAATTCCGACTGCAATAATAACTGTGCTTGCAAGCATCATCAAAACTCTGACGACAAGATTATCGGGTGTCGGAAAGAATGATGCAAGGTAGTTGCAGAATGTTGTGAAGTAACCGAATATTACACCTACGGGAATTTGCAAAAGGCTTATCAGCTTAAAATTTTTGCGGAGTAACAAGAACTGAATAAACACAAGAACAATGTGGAATATTATTGTCGCCTTACCCATTTCTATGCCCCATATGCAAGTCATAGTATATGGGATTGAACTTACGGGCGATACACCGAGATTTGATTTTACCGAAACAGCAATTCCTATTGTCATTATAAAAAGTCCGATAAAATACATCGGCAGTCTGATTTTCATATTTTTTAAATTCATTACATATCTTCCTTTTCAAAATGCTCTGTCATATTTTCATAAACTTTTGCAAGCAGACTTTGGAACATTTCCTTTTCCTCTTTTGAAAAACCGTCTGTTGCAACATTCTCAACCTTATCAAATTTTTCGTTAAGATAGCTGATATACTCTTTACCTTTGTCTGTGAGAAAAACATATAGCGATCGTCTGTCACCGCCGAGAGATTTTCTCTCGATATAGCCTTTTGTTTCCATACCACGCAAAATTACCGTTATGGATGCCGGTTCAATGTGACAACCTGCCGCAATATCTTTTTGAACAGAGCCGTCATGGTCTTTGAGATAATCAAGTATTTTCGGCTGACCTGATGTCAGTCCCGAATCTTTTATACTGCCGAGAAGTGCCTTTTGCACAAGCATGTGGTCGGACATCAGCAGATAATGAATTGACTCTTTCATACATAACCCTCTCTCAAATAGTTATAATTCTAATTATTACAATTCTAATTATATATCCTGACAAAACAATTGACAAGTTATCAAGAAAATTTCAGCCTATTGCGCAATATTCCTTGTGTACATAAAGAATTTTTTATGCACAAAAAAGCAGAGGACGCTATGCCCTCTGCAAATTTTATGCTCCTATTACCGATATATCGTCATAATCAACCTCGTAATGAGTAACCACGGCATCATCAATAATCAGAACGGATGTATCGTCAAGCTGAGATTTCGGAACGATTACCGACACGCCTTGATCACTTATATAACAAAGACATTCTGAAAATCCTTTTGCCTTGACAATGCTTTCAATGCTGTCCTGAATTGTAAAGGTTTTGAGAAGTTCTTCAACATTCTTTTCAGCCTCGCTTTTATCAGCATCAGACGAACTTTCAAGATTGAAAATTTCTTTTGCATCATCAATTATTTTGTCCTGAGTTGCCTGCCGTTTTGTTCTTTCGGCTGAAAAATAGCTTTTGCTCTCGTTTGAAAGTGCCGCCGTCTGCTGTGCCTCATCATCCGATGCCGAAGCGGTTGCACTAACATATGATGCCGCACCGAGTTCTTTGGCGCTCTGGGGAGTTTTTGCTCCCGAAAGTTGCCAGTTTATGTACACCGCCGCTGAAAGTGCAAGCACAAGTGATGCAAAAACGATATATTTTTTCTTAGATTTCATATTACTCCCGACCTTTATTCTGATAATTTTGTAATACATACTTTTGCTGTTGAGATATCAAGCGCTTTTGTGACTGCATCGGTGACACGCTCAACCACAACAGGATCATCACCGCCTTCACACACTACAAGCACTCCTCTTATCAAGGGTTCAATTTCTTTTGTTTTTG
>CACXYD010000090.1 GCA_902771755.1 uncultured Ruminococcus sp.
ACCTCACTTACTTTACCTGCCCAACCGTCTGTCATATACCAGCTCTTGTTGTCACCTGTCTTAACACCTACATAACTATCTTTTTCAAAATTAACTACAAGAGCGCCGTCAACGAACTTGTAGTCGCCGATTGTCTGCCAATCATCTTCGCAGCCATAGTTTGCACCGTTGATTGTGCCGAAGAGATAATAATCTGTTGTTGCAGGAGCTGTTGTTTCCTCCGAAGGATCTGTTGCAGGAGCAGTTGTTGGCTCTTCTGTAGGAATTTCAGGCTCATTTTCTGACTCGTAAGAGAGTGTGAGTGAACCGTCTTCATTCTCAACAAGAGTGAAGTCAACCTTACCTGCAGGAACGATAAGCTTGTTAGCTGTTTCGCCGAGTGTTGATGTGCTGTAAAGTACTACTGATTTTGCAATACCTGCCCAGCCATCTGTCATATACCAGCCCTTGTTGTCGCCTGTCTTAACTGCAACATAGCTTACTGTATCAAATGTTGTGCTGAGTTTGCCGTCAACGAACTTGTAGTCGCCGATTGTTTCCCAGTCATCTTCGCAACCGTAGTTTGCACCGTTGATTGTACCGAAGAGGTAGTAATCATTCTGGGAAGGAGCTGCTGTTGATTCTGTAGGATCTGTTGCTTCTGAAGGTTCTGTAGGTGTGCCGCCTGTTACAGCTGCAGTTGCCTTAACTGAACCCTTCTTTGTTGCAAAATCAAAGCCTGATACATCAATTGTAAGTGTTACATCAGCGCCGTCACTGTCAACCTTAACGATTGAGTTGGCAGAGCTGTCAAAGTAACCTTCAACTGTCCAGTTGTATGTGTAGCTGTCATTAGCAATGAACTTGTACTCATACTCGCCTGCTGCAACATTTTCAAAAGTGATATTCCAGATGCCGTCTGCATCCTGTGTCATAACGCCTTCTTCAGCCTTAGGATCCCACTTTGCACTAACAAGACCTTCGTCACCGACAACTGTCATGTGCTTAAGAACGAAATCGCCAAGACCGTCTGAAACAACTTCGATTGCCTTTGTTGATTCAGTAAACTTGATTGTAACATCAGCAGTATCGTTGAGGTTGATTGAGTAGTTGCCTGAACCTTTACCCCATGAATTATTCCATGTACCGTCTGTTACCTTGAATGAATATGAGCCGGCAGGAACATCCTTGTATGTGATTTCGTAAACGCCGTCACCATCTTCATCTGTAAGAGCATTTTCAGCTGATGCAGGAGTCCATGCAACACCGCAAAGGCCTGCGTCGCCTGCTACAGTATACTTGTAGCTTGGAGCTGTTGTAGGCTCTGTTTCAGCAGTTGAAGGTTCTTCACCGGGAGTGTAAGTTGTCCATTCACCGCCGCCTTTATCCCATGTGCCGTCCTTAACGAGGTAGCAGTTAGTACCATCGTCCGGAATAGCGAGGTCAGAAGTCTGGTTCCACTTGTTGTTCCATTTGTTGTCTTTCTTATTAGGATTCATTCTGCAGAAGATAACAGTTGTCCAGTCACCCTCCGGAATTTCTGCCTCATAGTAGCCGTCTCCGTCTGCATCTGTCATATCAACCCAAGTGTTTTCCTTGGTGTTGAACAAATACATTGCATAACGCGGACTATCCTGAACCCAGTTTGAACCGGGCTTCATGTAAAGAACAGTAGCTGTAGAAGCTTCTGTCTCTGCTGCACTTACCGATACCATACACATTGAGAAAATGAGCATGAATGCAATTACAAGTGCAGACACTTTTTTCAAAGTATTCATTTGTCTTCCTCCTTTATAATTTTGAATACCAAAGCATTTAACGCTTCGACTTATTTTACCATTTTTCTACACACAATTTCAATAACAATTTTCCCCAATAATTATTTTTTTTGTTGGTTATTTTAACAACAATAATTTTTATCTCTATTTTTGTTTTTTGCAGGCAATTTTTGTTTTGCTTACTTGCAGTTGGTTTTGGATAAAAAATATATACAAAAAAAGCAGGAGAAGGTCGTATTAAACCACTCTCCTGCTGTCTATTTGCTTTATTTTATTGTGTCTATTACTTCCACATACCTATGTATGTTTTAGATTCATACTTTGAATCATAACAACCCGAAATAATGAATGTCTTTCCATTAAGATCAATAATTGAAGTTCCCGGAGCTGAGTATGATACTGATGAACCATCTACAGGAGCATTTGTTGCTGTGTATAAAGTCTTTCCTGCACCGGTTCTAAGATTTTCATTATCAGAATTTGAAAAACCAACCATTACACTTGAATCAATTGCTTCGATTTGATCAGCTGTAAGAGTCACCTCGTAAACCTTCCAGTTTCCGGATTTAACAGTTTTAAGTCCATTTATCTGAACATCTACTGTTTTCTTGGTATCAGTCATAGCAATAGTTTTAGCGCCACTGGTTGTAGCCGCACTGTTGTAATACAGGTTTACTCCATTCCAAGTGCTAGGAACAGCAAAACTCAATGTAACTGACTGTGTTCTTGCCGTTGCATTATCAAATGAAGTCCAATGGCCTGTGTATGTAGAAGTTTCATATTTTACATCATAGCAACCATCAATAACAAATATCTTTCCATCAAAATCAGAAATTGATGCGCCTGAAGCAATGTACTTACCGCTTTCAGTTGCGTTGACAATAGAATAAGCCGATCTCATACCTGTTCTAACATTTGAATTTTTCTTAGCAAATCCAACAGACAGACAAGATTCTGCTTCGTTGAGCTGTTTTGCAGAAAGTTCTACAGAATACACTGCCCATTCACCTGGTTTGAGCGAAGCAATATTTGAACTTGTTTTAAGAACTTTATCGGTCTTTACCATAGCGATTCTTGTTGCTTTAGACATATCAGCTTTTACACTGTAGTAGAAATCAACACCATTTGTCCAGTTTCTTGAATCGGTTCCGGATACAGGTGCTGCAAAGTAAATTGTAGCTGTTTCAGTAGGAACAAAACTACTGTCCTCACTCCAGAAACCTGTATAAGTAGTTCCCTCGTATTTAGCATCATAAAATCCGTTGATAACGAAAATTTTTCCATCAAAAGATTCAATCTTTGATGCAGTTGATGAATAGCCGTCAGAACCGGCGTTAAGAATAGAGTAGCCGTTTCTTACACCTGTTCTTATTGAACTGCCATCCATAACAAAACCGGCAGCCTTACTCTTATTGATAGCTTCGGCTTGCTCTGTTGTAAGCTTTACAGAGTAAACGCTCCAGTTTCCTGATTTTAATGTAGTAGTATTTCCGCCGTCACAAGCAATCACACGGTCTGATTTTTCCATCGGAATTTTCACTACATTTGAATCATATGCTACTTTTGTATTGTAATAGAGATAAGCACCTGTCCATGTTTTGTCAGAGGTCATACCTTTAGGAGCTGCAAAAGAAACTGTTGTTGCAAAGCTTCCGTTGCCGTCGACCCAGTAACCTGTATATGTTGTGTTTTCATAAGATGCATTATAACAATTAGTAATCACAAAAGTTTTTCCATCAAAATCAGCAACAGAAGCTGATGTTGTAGCATAACTTCCATCTTCTGTAGCCTTAAGCACTGAATACGAAGTTGACATACCTGTTCTTACGCCTGAATCTGTTTTAGCAAATCCAACCGCCTTAGCTGAATCAACAACTTTAACCTGATCATTTGTAAGTGTTAATGTGTAAACATCAAGATTTCCGCTTTTAATTGTCTTTAAATCCGAATTAACACCAGCTGCAACAACATTTTCTGTTTTGGTCATTGCAAGTCTTGTTGCATCACCTATCTTTGTTGTTTTGCTATAGTAGAAATCGACGCTATTCCAATCATTTTCCGCTTCAATACCCTTTGGTGCAGCAAAATTGATTGTTACATTTTTTGCAGGCTGAGTTGGCTCAGTTGCAGGAGCAGTTGTTGGCTCTTCTGTAGGCTCTGCTGTTGTTGGAGCTGTTGTGGGTTCTTCTGTAGTGGGTTCTGTTGTAGGCTCTTCACCCTGAACGAGGACTGCCTTTGCAGTAAATGTAGCACCGGCTACTCTGTCAGCGCCGTAGTTAACATAGTCGATATCCTTCTTGTCGCCTTCAAAAAGTTCTTCGTATGTTTCAGCCTCTGTACCTGTGAGGACATCAACATTGAGATTAACTGTTGTGTCGCCGCTGCCTACAACATCAAATGTAAATGTGCAATAAACATTGTTTGATTTGAAGTTGAAGAGGTCAAGGCTTGTGCAGTTGAAAAGAACCTGATTTGTAAGGCTTGGATTCCAAACAATGCTGTTCTGGAATACAGGGAAAACCTTTTTCTTTGTGTTTGTTGTGCTGACTGCCGCAAGTTTAAGAACCTTGCTGTCGTATGTAAGGCTGCTCTGTGTGTCAACAATCATGTGATCAGCCTTGAGAAGGTAAGTAACAATAACCTGCTCTGTCTGTGCATTGTAGTCATACGAAACAGGATCTGCTACATTTGATGTAACATTAATCTTGTTGCTTGCACTTGTTTCTTCGCTTGTTTCGGCAGCACTTGCTGAGAAAGGAAGAGCTGTGAACATGCACAGCACCATCATTACCGCAAGAACCACAGAAAGCTTTTTCTGAATTTTTTTCATACTTGCTGCTCCTTTAAAAAAATAAAATTACCGTTCGCCACATTTTGTGGCAATACTTCTAAACTTCGGAAACTTAATCAGTACAAAATTTCCGAGGACAATAAAATTATAACACAATTAAGCTGTTCGGGCAATGAATCTGTTATTCTTTTAACGAAAATGTTTCGTTTAAAAATCTGTGCAAAATAACGGCAAAGATGTTACTTTGCACAAATTTTTATGCTTGTTATTGTGTGCATTGACCTTTTATTCCTTATTTTTACACATATTCACAACCATAATATAAGTATTTTCAATGTTTTACGCACATTCGTTTCACAGAAAACAAAAATCCGAACCCGAGAAATGTCGGATTCGGACTTACCTGTTTATCAGAATGATTTAAAAAGTTCAATTGCTTTTGCGGGATCTGCCGCTCTGAAAACGGCTGTTCCTGCAACACAAACATCAACGCCTGCCTCGGATGCCTGTTCAATGGTATCTCTGCGGATTCCGCCGTCAGCCTCAATAAGAATATTATCAAGGCCTCTGCGTTCACATTCTCTCTTGATTTCTTTGACTTTCGGCATCATCTCGGGCATAAAGCTCTGACCGCCAAAGCCGGGTTCAACAGTCATGACAAGTACAACATCAAGCTTATCAAGATAGGGGAATACTGTCCATGCGGGAGTGTTTGGCTTTAAAACAAGTCCGGGCTTGATTCCTCTTGACTTGATTTTTGCAATTGTATCGTCAATGTCAGAGTCGCATTCAACATGGAAAGTGATGATATCCGCACCTGCATCGGCAAAATCGTCAATATATTTAAGCGGATCGCTTATCATAAGGTGAACATCAAACGGACGATTTGAGAACTTTCTCACAGCCTTGATTACGGGAGCGCCAAAGGTTATGTTCGGAACAAAGTGGCCGTCCATAACATCAAGATGCATCCAATCGGCACCTGCCTGATCCATTCTTTCGATTTCTTCACCCATTTTTGAAAAGTCACAAGACAAAAGTGACGGAGCTATTTTCATATTTTACATCCTTTCCTACGGTTTTTGGACAGCCGGAGCAAAAACAGCGGCTGCGCCCCAGAACAACGCATAAATCAACACTTCAAGCGAACCCATAACTCCCACACCGGCATAAAGCGAAAGTGTTGAGGCAACGAGCAATCCGAGAATTACGGCAATCAGCTGAATTATGATTGAAAGCGAAATGTTGTGCTTGATTTTTACGCAACCCGTAACTGCACGGGCAAGCGATGCGGCTTTACCGTTTGTAATGAGGTAGGAACGGGAGGTTTCCTCAACCGTGTCCTCAGCCTCTTTAAGAACATTTCCGAGTCCTGTCGGAAGTACCTTGATACTGCGATAGAACAAATCGTAGAGATTTGCAACAAGGTCATTTGTAACATTATAATCGGTTGTTCTGATGAGAAAGCTTATGCCGTTGGTTTCGGCTCTCTGCATTTCAGCCTTGAGCTGAGCATCGGGAGTATATTTTGTAACGAACATGGCAACAAGTCTGCCTGCTCTTGAAAGATATGTAACCTGTCTGCCCTGAGAAGTGTATTTTTCCTCATATTCCATATTCGGAACTTCAACGCTGTACTTTTCCATAAGTGTGCGTGAACCGACAAGGATTCTTTCGCTCTTAATCCAGCCCACAAGACCGATTTCGTCCTCGTAGAGAACGCTTTCAACCTCAGGAAGTGTTTCCTTGGTTTCGGCAACAACCGAATCAAACGCATTTGCAATCGGGTTCTGAGCCTCTTTAAGGATTGCAATTCCGCAGAGGAGCGACTCGTCAATGCCGTAATCTTCAAAAGTTTTGATGCCCTCAAGCGAGATTGACTCGGCAGGGAACAATTCGTTTGCATCTATCATTATAGCCGTACTGTCGCAGAACTGCTTTACAGACGGATAACCCGAAAGCATTGAGCCGTATGAAAGCAAGGTTTTGCAGAGCTTTCTCACGGGTGCATTGACTGAGAGGAGTGTTGCCACGGGTACTGACACAGCCGTGATGAGCGCAAACGCATTCAAAGCATCGGCAAATGACAGCTTAACAACACCGTACATTATCGCAATGATTATTGACGCAATTGTTGTTATCGGAGCAAGCTTTGATGCAAGATCCTCACTCGGATCGGGAGCATAAGATATTTTAAGGAAGTTTGCGGGGAATTTGGTCTTATGCTGATAGGCAATTATCGGACGGTCGGCGGCAGTACCGCTCATCATCTGCATTGCAACAGATTCGTTGTTATAAATTTTGGACGCATATTTCTGTCCTTTTGACGAAACGAATCTGAAATTGTCCTTTACACGCAGAACCATAAAAAGTTTACCGACATTATTTGCAAAGAATGCAAGCATCGGAATTGCCGTGTAATAGTTCACATAGAATCCGTTCAAATCGCCAAGGCAGAAGAACGAAACTATTATCTGAACCATTCCTGCCGCACCTGCAACGGCAACGGCTGTATCGGAATTACCTTTGATATGCACAAGCGGCGAAAGTCCGCTGAGCATTGCAACACGGTTCAGCACAAGTGATGCCGCCATGAGAATAAACAGCAAAATTGCGTATGCCGCCGGAGCAAACGGAACTGCGGAACATATTGCACTCGGAAAAATTCTTGTAACGATTGTGAGAATAACCACAACTGCGGCAATTATTCCCGACAACAGACTTCTCATAAAAAGCTTTCTTATATTATGGTTAAGCTCATAGAGAATACTCTTTTCGTCCTCCTCGCCTGTATAATCTTCAACAGGCTTTGCGTTTTCCTCTTTTACGGTGTCGCTGTCATCGGATTCGTCCTTTGAAAAAATTCCGACAAGAGCGGAAATAACCTTTTCACC
>CACXYD010000091.1 GCA_902771755.1 uncultured Ruminococcus sp.
AAAAACTTCCCGTTGTTTATATGACTGACGGACAAAATCTTTTTGACGATAATTCAACTCCGCACGGTTCGTGGGAGGTTGTAAAAGCTGTTGAAAATGAGCAGAAAAGCGGCGTCGGCAGTGCCGTAATCGTAGGCATTGACAACGGAAATGTTTGGCGTGACAGCGAACTTACTCCGAAATCAATCGGCGAAGTTCAGCATCTTGAAATGCTCTGCGAGGATTTTAAACCCGAGGGCGAAATTTTTGACGATTTTCTTATGAATACCGTCATTCCGTATGTTGAAAACAATTTTCCTGTATGCACTGACAGGCAGAATGTTGCAGTTTGCGGAAGTTCATCGGGCGGACTTATGTCGTTCTTTTCGGCTGTTGAACATCCCGAAAAATTCGGCTACACAGGTGTGTTTTCTCCTGCATTTCTCTGTTACACAAGGGAAGATTGGGCAAAGTATCTGTCAACAAAAATTGTTGACAATATGCCGTACCTATACATCTACACGGGTAATGGCGATGATCTTGAAGAAATGATTTTTGAAAGCACAGAAATGCTCTATGAACTTCTTGAAGAAAGTTTTTACCCGTATGACAGAATGAACGAGGTTATCCTCTTTGAAAACGCACACAACGAGAAATCGTGGCGAGAAATTTTCCCCGATTTTCTCCACACATTTTTAAGCAGACTTTGATGATATGAACAACAAAATTGATATAAAAATATGCACCGAAGATATGCTGACGGATTTGCAGTATCTTTGCAGAACGACTTTTGCGGAAACTTTTTCCGATTCAAACAGCGAGGAAGATATGCAAAAATTTCTCAATGAATCCTATTCGGAGGAAAAGCTGTCAGCCGAACTGGCAAATCCCGAAAGCATAACATATATAGCGTATAAAAATAATACTCCGATTGGATATTTAAAACTGAATATCGGCAATGCACAGACCGAAAAATGTCTTGACAATTCGCTTGAAATTCAACGCATCTATATTCTGAAAAGTGCAAAAGGTCACGGCATAGGCTCGACATTTATGCGGATTGCGGAGAATTTTGCAAGTGAGAAAAAACTTTCAACAATATGGCTCGGTGTGTGGGAACATAACGAGCCTGCAAAGAAATTCTACAAATCAAAAGGATATGAAAAATTTTCACACCACACATTTGTTGTCGGTGACGATTTGCAAACCGATTTCCTTTTGAAAAAGGAACTTCTATAATTTTGACAAAACAAAAAGGACAGCCTTAAAGACTGTCCTCAAAATGTGATTTTTAAATCAGAATTATGCGATGATTTCGCCGTCAACTGTACCGCCAAGACCTGCGGCATTTGATTCGTCTGTATCAATGTGCATTGCAGGAGCGTAGTTTGCGTTTACTCTGATTACAACATCACCGAATGTTGTTGCTCTGCCTGTGTTTTCGCCAACCTTAACTGAAACGAGCTGTTTGTCTTTAAGACCAAACTCCTCTGCAGTTTTCGGATCAAGGTGAATGTGTCTTTTAGCGGCAATTACACCACATTCGATTTCAACTTCGCCCTCAGGACCAACGAGCTTGCAACCGGGTGTGCCTGCGATATCGCCTGATTCTCTGACAGGAGCGGCAATACCGAGCTTACGAGCATCTGTAAGAGAAATTTCAACCTGATCTGCACTTCTTTCAGGACCGAGGATTGACATTTTCATTTCACTTTTTGGACCTACAACAGTTACCTTTTCAATACAGGCGAACTGTCCGGGCTGTGAAAGATTCTTTTTGTTTGTAAGAGTTGCGCCCTTGCCAAAGAGAGCCTCAAGAGTTTCTTTGGTAACATGAACATGATGCGCTGATGTTTCAACCATTACTTTCATTTTGTGTACCACCATTCAATTAGAATTCGCCGTTCGGCTTCGTGTTTATTTTACTACTTTATTCTTGGAATTTCAACATTTTTGATAAATTTAAACTTTTATTTTGGGAGAGAAAATTATGTATAATACTTGGGAAGAATTAAAATCGGCTTGTGAAAACTGTCACAAGTGTGAACTCTGCGAAACACGCACAAATGTTGTTGTGGGTGTCGGCAACGAAAATGCAGAGGTTATGTTCATCGGTGAAGGTCCGGGCGAAAACGAGGATCTTCAAGGTGAGCCGTTTGTAGGCAGAGCAGGCAAGTTGCTTGACAAAATGCTTGCGGCTGTTGACCTTGACAGGAGCAAGAACATCTACATTGCCAATATGGTAAAATGCCGTCCTCCGAAGAACCGTGATCCAAAGCCTGAAGAACAGGAAATGTGCATTGAGTGGCTCAGAACACAGGTGAGAATGATCAGACCGAAAATCATTGTCTGTCTCGGCAGAATTGCGGCGGCAAGACTTATTAAGTCGGATATCAAAATCACAAAGGAACACGGTCAATGGATTGAAAAGAACGGTGTGCTTATGATGGCAATGCTTCATCCTGCGGCAATTCTTCGTGATCCACGCAGAAAGCCCGATGCTTTTGATGATTTCTTAAAACTTCGTGATAAAATAAACGAGGTTTGCGACCATACATATGAATAATTTTTACGGCAGAGGTTTTGCAAACGCCTCTGCCGTTTTTGTATGCACAATTTCAAAATGTTGTATATACAAGCGGAGAAGTTGTTAAGTTTTATGTTGATATTGCGGTATAAATTTGGTACAATTAGTATGTAAAACACGGTTAATTTTTCTGTTTAAAACATATGAAAAGGGTGATTTTATGAGCCTTGTTGAGTTTAATAATGTTTACAAAAGATACCAAATGGGTGAGGTTGTCATCAATGCGGTTGACGGCATTTCATTCAAGGTTGAGGAGGGCGAGTTTGCAATTGTAGTCGGTGCTTCGGGTGCAGGCAAAACAACCGTTCTGAATATTCTCGGCGGAATGGACAGCTGTTCCGAGGGCGAAATCATTGTCGGCGGAAAGGACATAAGCAAATTCAAGGACAAACAGCTTATTGAGTACAGACGGCACGATATAGGCTTTGTGTTTCAGTTCTACAACCTTGTTCACAATCTTACGGCAAAAGAAAATGTAGAGCTTGCCGCCCAAATTTGCAGTAATCCTCTCGACAGCGAAACCGCACTTGAAAGCGTTGGCCTGCTTGAAAGAGAAAATAACTTTCCCGCACAGCTTTCGGGCGGTGAACAGCAGAGAGTTTCAATCGCAAGAGCGCTTGCCAAAAGACCGAAACTTTTGCTTTGTGACGAACCGACAGGTGCGCTTGATTACAACACGGGCAGACAGATTTTGAAATTGTTGCAGGAAACCTGCCGTAAAGACAAGATGACCGTTGTTCTCATCACTCACAACGGTGCAATAACACCAATGGCAGACCACATTATTAGAATGAAAAGCGGAAAAATTGTTGAAGATATTTACAATGAAAATCCGAAAAATGTGGAAGAAATCGAGTGGTAAAAAATAAAAAAGGAGGTGTCACAATGACTAAATCCTTGGTAAAAAACACATTCAGAGAAATTAAAAATACAAAGGCAAGATTCATTTCGATTATGGCGATTATCGCCCTCGGAGTAGGATTTTTTGCAGGAATAAAGGCGACAGTTCCGTCAATGTACAATCTTGCAAGAACCTACACGGACGAACAGGAACTCATGGACTATCGCCTTGTGTCAACGGTCGGATTTGACGAGGACGATATAAAGGCGGTAAAAAATACAGACGGAGTTACATCTGTTATGCCGTCATATTTCTGCGATGTTCAGACCGATGCCGACAGCGGTGGTAAGGCTATGAGAGTCATTGCACTTCCCACAAAATACGGTGACAATTCCGTTCAGAACGAACTTGTTTTGAAAGAGGGCAGACTACCCGAAAAATCGGGCGAAATTGTAGCCGATTCGGGTTCATTCACGGCAGGCGGATATAAAATCGGTGACAAAATCAAGTTTGCAAAGCAGACGGGCGACACGGATGTTTCAACCGAACTTAAAGCACTTGAATACACGGTTGTCGGTCTTGTGCAGTCACCGCTCTACATTGCATATCAGCGAGGAACTACAACAGTCGGCAACGGTAAAATATCGGATTATTTTTACATTTGTCCCGAAGATTTTGCATTTGAACGCTATACGGAACTCTATGTAAAAACCGATATTTCGGATAAATTCATGGCATACACGGATGATTACGACAATGCCATAGAGGAGAAAACCGCCGATTTTGAAAAGGTGGGAGAGGACAGAAGCAACAACTTCACGGTTGAGGTTATCGACAAGGCAAAGAGCGACCTTGCAGATGCAAAACAGGAGTATTCGGACAATAAAGAAAAGACCGAAAAGAAACTTGCCGATGCCAAAACGGCAATTGATGACGGCAAAAAAGAGCTGAAAACCAAGACCGATGATGCGCAGAAAAAGCTTGATTCGGCAAAACAGCAGATTGAGGACGGCAAGACACAGCTTGAAAATTCACGCAATGAATACAACACAAAAATTGCCGATGCACAAGCTCAGATAGCCGAAAAGGAAAGTCAGCTTAATTCTGCCGAAGAACAATATAATTCTTCTAAAGCAACATTTGATAAAGAAATTTCAAAATCACAGGCTGAAATAGAAAATGCGGAGTATCAGTTGCAGTCGGCAAAAGATACATTCCATACCGAACAAGAACCACAGCTTTTGGCAGGAATAAGTCAGGCTGAGGACGCAGTTTCGACTTTGCAGTATCAGATCAGTCAGACGACAGATGAAGAAACGCTTGCCGTTTTGAACGCACAGCTTGAACAGGCTCAGCAAACGCTTGACGAACTCAACGCAACATACGATTCCGCAAAGGCACAGCTTGAAGAAAGCGAAAATCAGCTTGCCGAAAATAAGGCACTTTTTGAACAGAAAAAGAGTGATGGACAGGCTCAGCTTGACTATGCATATTCGCAGATTTCAAGCGGCAGAACACAGCTTGATGCCGCAAAGGCAGAACTTGCACAGCAGTCGGCAGACGGTCAGACACAGCTTGATTCGGCAGAAAGCAAGCTGAATGACGCTCAAAACGAATATGACAGCGGTGTTACAAAGCTTGCCGAAGAAAAGAAAAACGGTGAGAAAAAACTTTCCGATGCACAGACAGAATACGATGACGGTGTTAAGAAAGCCGATGAAGAATTCAAAAAGGCAGAGGATAAAATCAAAGATGCCGAGGACAAAATCAATTCACTTGCAGAGCCAAAGTGGTATGTTTTTGACAGAAGCGACAACCCCGGCTACTCGTCATTTTCGGCAAATGCAGACAGACTCGGCGCTGTTGCAACGGTGTTTCCCGTATTCTTCCTGCTTGTAGCGGTACTCGTCTGCGTAACCACAATGACAAGACTTATCGAAGAAAAGCGTACCGAAATCGGAACGCTGAAAGCACTCGGCTACAGCAACACAAGCATTGTAATGAAGTTCGTAATCTACTCATTGCTTGCGGCTGTCATAGGAAGTGTAATCGGTATTTTAATCGGCATTTTCACCTTGCCGTTTGTAATTTATGATGCGTACAAAATTATGTACTACATCGGCGACATAACGCTGATACCGGACTATACAAGCATAATTCTCGGAATAGTCGCCGCAGTTGTCTGTACGGTTGTTGTGTCGGTTGTAGTGTGTGCAAAATCTCTGCATGAAAAGCCTGCGGCTATCATGCGACCGAAAGCACCAAAGGCAGGCAAGAGAATTTTGCTTGAACGCATAAACCCGTTGTGGTCACATATGAGCTTTAACTCAAAGCTGACCGCGAGAAACCTGTTCAGATACAAGGCAAGACTTTGTATGACTGTTATCGGTGTTGCCGGCTGTACGGCTCTGATTGTTGCCGCATTCGGTTTGCTCAACAGCTTTGAACCGATGACACACGATCAGTTTGAAACAATTTATAAATACGATGCCGTTGTTGTTCCGAAAGACGGCGGAAGTGCCGACAATCTTTCGTACCTTACAGATACACTTGATAAAAACAGCAATGTCAAACATTCAATGCTTGTTTCGCAACAGGAATGTACAGTAACACACGGCAGTAAGGTCAAGGACAGCGACACTAACCTTGTTGTACCGCAGAATCCCGAAAAGTTTGACGAAATCGTTTCGCTCCACACAAGAAAGGGTAAAGAAGAACTCAAACTTTCAGACAGCGGAGTAATGCTCAGTGAAAAAATGTGCAGTGAGCTTGGAATAAAAACAGGCGACAAAATCACATTGAATGTTGACGGCAAAAAGGCAGAGGTCAAGGTCAGCGGGATTTTTGAGCAGTACCTTTACAATTTTGTCTACATGACTCCCGACACCTACAAGGATTTGTTTGGCAACGACTGCACCTATAATATGGCTGATGTCGCACTCAAAGATACTTCGGATTCCGCCTGTGACGAATTCGGCTCGCAGGTTTTATCCGATGATAAAATTGCGGCAGTAAGCTACATTGCGGCAAGTCTGAACGAATTCCAGAATATGCTCAACTCGCTTGATATGGTTGTTATGGTTATGATAATCTGTGCAGCGGCACTTGCGTTTGTTGTACTCTACAACCTGACTAACATCAACATTGCTGAGCGTGTCCGTGAAATTGCAACATTTAAGGTTCTCGGATTCTACAACCGTGAAACTTCATCGTTCATTTACAAGGAGAACATAATCCTGACTCTCCTCGGAATTATCGTAGGTCTGTTCCTCGGAAACCTTTTGACAGGATTCATTATTCAGACGGTTGAGGTTGACAACATTATGTTCGGCAGAGATATTTATGTCACCTCATACCTCTATGCGGCAGGGCTGACATTCCTGTTCTCAATTCTTGTAAATGCGGTTATGAGCTTTAAGATTAAAGCCGTTAATATGGTTGAAAGTCTGAAAAGTGTTGAATAACGGAATAATTTGCCATATGCTTAAAAAATCTTTTGTAAAATATTGATTGAACACAGCAATTGTGTTATAATACAGAAGAATAGGCTAAATGAATAGGCTGACAGGCAAAATATCTGTGAAAGGATAGTTACAGTAATGATAAAAGCTAATGAATACCGCACAGTCACCTGCGGTGAGTTAAGAGAAGAAAATATCGGACAGCAGGTCAGAGTTGCAGGCTGGGTTGAAAATATCCGTGACCACGGCGGCGTAATGTTCCTCGATATCCGTGACCAGTACGGCGTACTTCAGGTTGTTGTTCACAACGATGAACTTCTTAAAGATATCAACAAGGAATGCACAGTAACTCTCAGCGGTACTGTTGTTAAGCGTGACGAAGAAACAATCAACAAGAAGATTGCAACAGGTTTTGTTGAGGTTCACACAGAGGACATTAAGGTTCT
>CACXYD010000092.1 GCA_902771755.1 uncultured Ruminococcus sp.
TGACTAAAGCCTTTATATATGGTAGAATAACCTTACCTCTGAAAGGGGCTTATTTTTTGTGCCCTATTGAGGGAGGCTAAAATATTCCGAAAAAACCGGGAGGTGCCGTTATGAGAGTTAAAATCACATTGGCCTGCACAGAGTGCAAACAGCGTAATTACAACACAATGAAGAACAAGAAGAACAGTCCTGACAGACTTGAAATGAACAAGTATTGCCGTTTCTGTAAAAAACACACTCTTCACAAGGAAACAAAATAATGGAGGTACATCATGGCTGAGAAAAAGTCTGAAAATGCAAAAGCAGCTGCTAAGAAGACTGCTAAAAAGCCTAATGTTTTCAAAAGGCTTGCAAAGTACCTCGGCTCCTGTAAGAGTGAAATCAAGAAGATCACATGGCCCACACCAAAGCAGACAACAAAGAACTTCGGTATTGTTATCGGCATGGTAGCCGTTGTAGGCGTATTCATTTTTGCCCTTGATCAGGGTTTGTACGCTCTCGTTGGTCTTTTCATGAACACAACCGCCTGATTCGTATCTGACATTACTTGAATCACGAAAGGAAGAAAGTTGTTATGGCAGAATCAGAAGCAAAATGGTATGTTGTTCATACCTATTCGGGTTATGAAAATAAGGTTGCAACAGATCTTATGACCACAGCCGAAAACAGAAATCTTCAGGACATGATTATTGATGTCAAAGTTCCTGTTGAAATCGTAACCGAAACAGTTGGCGATAAAACCAAAGAGGTTGAAAACAAACTGTTCCCCGGCTATGTTTTCGTTAAGATGGTCTATACAGATGAAACCTGGTATGTTGTTCGCAACATCAGAGGTTGCACAGGATTTGTAGGACCGGGATCAAAGCCCGTACCACTCACAGATGCGGAAGTTTACAGAATGGGTGTTGAAACACGAAGCGTTAAGCTTAACTATTCTGTCGGCGATTCGGTTCGCATTATAGACGGTCCGCTTGAGGATTTTGTCGGTGTTGTTGAAGAAATTGACGCTGACAAAGATTATGTCCGTGTAGTTGTATCTATGTTCGGACGAGAAACTCCGGTTGAACTTGAGCTTGCTCAGGCTGAACCGATAGAAGATTAATCAAACAATAATCAGCCGATTGGCTTTTTATTGGGAGTGTAACGCTCCCTGTGGGAGGGACCCTACACAGTGGCGTCCCGCAATTTACCACGAATTTTGGAGGTGCAAACACAATGGCTCAGAAGGTTGTAGGCTTAATTAAGCTGCAGATTCCCGCCGGAAAGGCTACTCCGGCACCACCTGTTGGTCCGGCTCTCGGTCAGCACGGTGTAAACATTGTTGCGTTCACAAAGGATTTTAATGAGCGTACAAAGAATGATATCGGTCTTATCATTCCGGTAGTTATTACTGTATATGCAGACCGTTCATTCACTTTCATTACAAAGACTCCGCCTGCTGCGGTTCTTCTTAAGAAGGCTTGCGGTATCGACAGCGGTTCAGGCGTACCTAACAAGACAAAGGTAGCTCAGATCACTCGTGAGCAGATCACAAAGATCGCAGAGCAGAAGATGCCTGACCTCAACGCAGGTTCACTTGATGCTGCTATCAGCATGATTTCCGGTACAGCAAGAAGCATGGGTATTACAGTAGTTGACTAATTATTTCCGGGTGGGAGGATAATTCCGATTGACCACCTAACAATGGAGGAAGACTGATGAAACACGGTAAGAAATATGTTGACGCTGCTAAGCTCGTTGACAGAACTAAATTATATGATACAAACGAGGCACTTGACACAGTTATCAAGACTGCAGTTGCTAAGTTTGACGAAACAGTTGAGCTTCATGTAAAGCTCGGCGTTGACAGCCGTCATGCTGACCAGCAGGTTAGAGGTGCGGTTGTTCTTCCTAACGGTACAGGTAAAAAGGTTAGAGTTCTTGCAATTTGTAAGGGTGCTAACGAAGAACTTGCCAAGGAAGCAGGTGCTGACTTTGTCGGTGCTGAGGATATGACACAGAAGATTCAGCAGGAGAACTGGATGGACTTTGATGTTCTTATCACAACTCCTGATTGCATGGGTCTTGTTGGTCGTCTTGGTAGAATCCTCGGTCCCCGTGGTCTTATGCCTAACCCAAAGGCCGGTACTGTAACTCCTGACATTGCTAAGGCTGTTAAAGAGGCTAAGGCAGGTAAGATTGAGTACCGTCTTGACAAAACAAACATCATTCACTGCCCAATCGGTAAGGCAAGCTTTGGCGCTGAGAAGCTCGGTGAAAACCTTGACACTCTCATGGGCGCTATCGTAAAGGCTAAGCCTGCTGCTGCAAAGGGCCAGTACATTCGCTCAGTTGCCATTACTTCAACAATGGGTCCGAGCGTTCGCATCAACCCTGCTAAGTTTGGTGCTTAATTAAAGGTATTTACACGATAGTGTGAATATATAAATTCGCTGTTCTAAAGACAGCAGGTGCGTAAGCGTAAAGGTTTTTCCTGCCTGCCGAGGAAGATGCAAATTACATTGTTTTGTATTTTTGCAGCCGTCCGAGGTAAAACGGACGGCTGTTTTTTATGAACTGCGTTACAAATATTTTGGAGGTGAATTTATCTTGCCAAGTCAAAGTGTTTTAGAGCAGAAGAAAGCAATTGTTGCAGAGCTTTCAGAAAGACTCAAAAGCTCAATCACAGGTGTAGTTGTTAGCTACGAAGGTATCAACACAGAGGACGATACAAAGCTCAGAAAAGAGCTTCGTGAGAACGATGTTAAGTACACAGTAGTAAAGAACACACTTCTTTCCCGTGCTTGCGAGGAAGCAGGTCTTGAAGACATTAAGCCTGTTCTCGAGGGTACAACAGCTATTGCTACAAGCGACAGCGAGTACGCTGCTGCTGCAAGAATCCTTTGCAACTATGCTAAGGATCATGACAACTTTAAGGTTAAGTCAGCTTATCTTGACGGTGCTGTAATTGATATGGACACAATCGTTGCCCTTTCAAAGCTCCCAACAAGAGAAGTTCTTCTTGCAAATGTTCTTGGTGCATTCCAGGCACCTATCGCATCCTTTGCACGTGCCGTACAGGCTATCGTTGACAAGGGCGGCGTTGAAGCTTGTGCTGCTGAGGCAGCAGAAGAGGCTCCTGCAGAGGCAGAAGCTCCCGCAGCAGAATAATCGGCTGCAATCAATTAAAATTTTACTAATTATCATATTGGAGGTAAATTACAATGGCATCAGAGAAAATTACTGCTATTATTGAAGAATTAAAAGGCCTCACAGTTCTCGAGCTTTCAGAGCTCGTTCACGCTGTAGAGGATGAGTTTGGTGTATCAGCTGCTGCTGCAGTTGCAGTTGCTGGTCCTGCTGCTGACGGTGGCGCTGCTGCTGCTGAGCAGACAGAGTTCGATGTAGTTCTTAAGGCTGCAGGCGGCAACAAGATTGCTGTTATCAAGGTTGTTCGTGAAGTAACAGGTCTTGGTCTTAAGGAAGCAAAGGCACTCGTTGACGGTGCTCCTAAGGCTCTTAAGGAAGGCGTTTCTAAGGAAGACGCTGAAGCTATGAAGGCTAAGCTCGAAGAGGCTGGCGCTGAAGTAGAACTTAAGTAATTTTACTTATAGCTTGCATTTTAAGTCCGACAGGTTTCTGTCGGACTTTTTTGCGTTTTATTGTTAAATTTTGTCATTTTTGATTTGGCATAATTTCATTTTGCCTGACAAGAATAAAGCGTATGGACAATATAATCACAATGTCTGTTTTAACGGCTTTTGATTGCAGTTTTGCTTGACGAGGCAGTTGTTTTGTGCTAAACTAATAGCGAACATAGGGTGTTGGATATTATCGCTGACAAGGGGTATTTGTCGTGATTCCACTATCTATGTGAATTCAGAAAACATAGAAAGGTTGATACTGAAATGGCAAAGATTGATTTAACAAAGTACGGTATTACAGGTACTACTGAAATCGTTCACAATCCTTCTTATGAAGAACTTTTCAAAGAAGAAACAAAGCCCGAGCTTGAGGGTTACGAAGTTGGTCAGGAAACTGAACTTGGTGCAGTTAATGTTATGACCGGCGTTTACACAGGTCGTTCACCTAAAGATAAGTTCATCGTTATGGATGAGAACTCAAAGGACACAGTTTGGTGGACATCAGACGAATACAAGAACGACAACCATCCTGCATCTGAGAAAACTTGGAAGGCTGTTAAGGAAATCGCAAAGAAAGAGCTTTCAAACAAGAAGCTTTATGTTGTTGATGCTTTCTGCGGTGCTAACAAGGACACAAGAATGGCTGTTCGTTTCATCGTTGAGGTTGCTTGGCAGGCTCACTTTGTAACAAATATGTTCATCACTCCTACAGCTGAAGAACTTGAGAACTTTGAGCCTGATTTCGTTGTTTACAACGCATCAAAGGCTAAGGTTGAGAACTACAAGGAACTCGGTCTTAACTCAGAAACAGCTGTTGTATTCAACATCACAAGCCGTGAGCAGGTTATCATCAACACATGGTACGGCGGCGAAATGAAGAAGGGTATGTTCTCAATGATGAACTACTACCTCCCGCTCAAGGGCATCGCTTCAATGCACTGCTCAGCTAACACAGATATGAACGGCGAGAACACAGCTATCTTCTTCGGCCTTTCAGGTACAGGTAAGACTACACTTTCAACAGATCCTAAGAGACTCCTCATCGGTGATGACGAACACGGCTGGGATGATAACGGTGTATTCAACTTTGAAGGCGGTTGCTATGCTAAGGTTATTAACCTTGACAAAGAGTCAGAGCCTGACATCTACAACGCTATCAGAAGAGATGCTCTTCTTGAAAATGTTACTGTTGACAAGGACGGCAAGATTGACTTTGACGACAAGACTGTAACAGAGAACACTCGTGTATCATATCCGATTGATCACATCGACAACATTGTTCGCCCTGTTTCTTCAGCTCCTGCTGCTAAGAATGTAATCTTCCTTTCAGCTGATGCTTTCGGCGTACTTCCACCGGTTTCAATCCTCACACCTGAGCAGACAAAGTATTACTTCCTCTCAGGCTTCACAGCTAAGCTTGCAGGTACAGAGCGTGGCATCACAGAGCCAACTCCAACATTCTCAGCTTGCTTCGGTCAGGCATTCCTCGAGCTTCATCCTACAAAGTATGCTGAAGAGCTCGTTAAGAAGATGGAGAAGAGCGGTGCTAAGGCATACCTCGTAAACACAGGTTGGAACGGCACAGGCAAGCGTATTTCTATTAAGGATACTCGTGGTATCATCGACGCTATCCTCGACGGTTCTATCACAAAGGCTCCTACAAAGACAATTCCACACTTCAACTTTGAAGTTCCTACAGAACTCCCCGGCGTTGATTCAGGCATTCTCGATCCTCGTGACACATATGCAAATGTTGCTGATTGGGAAGAGAAGGCTAAGGATCTTGCAAGCCGTTTCGTTAAGAACTTTGCTAAGTACGAAGGCAACGAAGCTGGTAAGGCTCTCGTTGAAGCAGGTCCTAAGGCTTAATTTGCCCGACTGTGCTTAACGCATCATAATTGGTGCAACCTTTATCTAATAAAAATTTCACCCGAAAGGTTTTTGAAAAAATTCCTTTCGGGTTTTTTATTTGTATTGCTTTTATTATGGTCTTGATATATAATTTTATTGTATATCAGTAATAATGACTATGGTGATTTTCTATGTTACAAAAAGATTATGTTATCGAGGCAATGAGGGCTAACGGTGGTTATGCAACATTTCAACAGTTGAATAAACTTGTCGATTATTCAAGTTGGGGAACAAAAACACCTGCCGCAACAATCAGGGCAATTGTTCAAAAAAATGATGAATTTTTTAGAATACAATCAGGTTTGTGGGCATTAAAAGAATATGAAAATGAAGTCAACAAAAAGTTTAAAATTCAAAGTAAAAGCGAAAAGAGCTTAAATGAATTTACCCATTCGTATTTTCAAGGTATAATTGCAGAAATCGGCAATATCAGAAAATTGGGAACTTATGTGCCTGCACAAGATAAGAATAAGTTGTTTTTAGAGAAAAAGTTATGTGAGGTAGCTACAGTTCATAGTATGTACGAATTTACCTATCCTGAAATACTTAGAAAAGCTAAAACGGTGGATACAGTATGGTTTAACGAAAGAAAAATGCCGTGTGCCTTTTATGAAGTAGAACATACAACTGATATAAAAAATTCGTTAAATAAATTTTATGAATTACAAGATTTTAGGGCAAGATTTTGTATTGTTGCATCAAAGGAAAGAAAAAGACAGTTTGATGATATTATAAGTTCTTCAATATACACTCCCATAAGGAAGATAGTTGAGTTTATAGATTATGACGCTCTTGTAAAGCAGTATGAAAATGAGAGTAAAATTGAACAGTTGAGGATGATTTAATGAAAAAGTATGTTGTCGCAATAGAAGAAACTGTTGTGCAGACTTTTGAAGTTGAAGCAAACAGTCAAGAAGAAGCACTTAGAAAAGTGGAAACAGGTTATAAAAACGGTAACTATGTTTTAGAATCCGCTGAGGTTCAAGCTAAAAAGATGTCGGTTTTAAACTCTGATAATGAGTTTGATAAATGGATTGAGTTCTAATAACAGCAACAGCCACAAGACAAATTATCTGTCTTGTGGCTGTTTTGTGGTTTGTTGATTTTACAAAAATGCGGACATTTCTTTTATGTTTTCTTCTTCGGTTTCTAACATTCTTTTTGCAAGGAGGCTTACATGGGGATCGTTGCCGTTATATTCTCGGATTTTGCGGGACATTTTATTAACTCCCATTGTGTTGCCTTTTATCATCATTTCGGCAATGTGGGAAGATGACGAGTCACGCTTTAAATCCCTTTGTGCGGCATAGCGTGTCATTGCCTTTGTCATATTACCCACCCTGCGTGGTTCGGCACCTCGATTTTGCAACATTTTATTTGCACAATGATACAGCTTTCCGTACTTTATCAGATGTTCGCACAAAACACCGTCAACCTTGCTGTCTTTCAAACTTTTTCTCACGCTCGTAATTCCCTGACAGCCCATTTCGGCATTCTGCAAAACGCAGTTGAGCATTTCAATATCGTTAGTCATAACAAATCACCTCTGCATATATTATTCACGGGAATTTTTGCATTTATGCAACCACGAAAAATTAGGTTGCAACAGAGCCGTTTTTATGGTTTAATATCTAATAGATACTTAAAAAACAGGTGATTTTATGGCTGACGCAATGTTACATACAATAAAACTTCCATATCCCGACAAGGATGACAG
>CACXYD010000093.1 GCA_902771755.1 uncultured Ruminococcus sp.
GAATGTTATTTACAAATTCTGTTGACGCCGACTTAAACGGTGATGGCTACAACGAGCTTGTAATTGCAGGTATGCGTGAAAAAAATGTAAACAGTGACAACGGAACAGGCTCTATTGACGCAAATCATAACCTTGTTCAGATGATTTACTGGGACGGTAACAAGTACGACTTTGTTTGGGACACTCCTAAAACAGTTGAAGCTTCAAAGCAGATAAAGGTTGACAAGGATGCTATGGAACCGATTGCTATTACAGCAGGCAGATATAACACAAACACCCCACTTACTCTTGATTATGTGTGCATACAGGGTGTTGTGCTTAGCTGTAAGGACGCAAAAATCTACGGCACGGAAACAGTAGCCGCTAAAGACACACAGATAAACAAGTCTGTTGTAGAAACTCTGCCTCACCATGAAAAAGACCTTTTCGCAGCAGCAAGTTTCAAAACTGAATACAAGTTGGATATAAGCGGTTTTGCAAAACACAATGCTTTTATCAGCACAGCTGACTCAGGCTTTTTCAACACTTTGAGTGATGTACAGACTATTGCACTTCTTACAGGTGATGAATGCAGCAGCGACCATGATTTCATTTACTATGATGTTGTTTTTGTCTCATGTGACAGTAACGGCAACTGGAATACTCATGTTTACGATAACATTATCGGACATGAGAATGAGGACGACAAAGGCACATATATGTCAATCAACTTTCTCGATTGTGATAAAGATCAGATATACTATAAATATATGGGCAAATCGGTTGGTTACTCAAGTCCTACTCTATATTCTGTAATTCAGGCTCCGCCTTATTATTCGGAAGCAAACTCAGCTTCAGTTTCTTACACAATCACCCACGGTCATACAGACGCTGTTAAAGGCAATTGGGGAGTCGGCGGAGGCGCAGGATTCGTTTCCGGAACAGCAAAATATGTAGGTTATAATACTACATCAACAAACAGGAGTACATCTACAACACTTAAATTGCATGCCGATCAAGACTACGCAGTTTCATTTGTAATCCCTGTTATCACATGTTTTTATAAAGTATATGATCCATATGCCAACAACGAAAAAGGCGAATGGGGAGAAATGGCAACATACGAACAATTAGAACCGGTATTATCAGCCCTGTCATTGGATACATATAATGAACTTGCAAGCAAATTAACAGATGAAGAACAAAAAAAGGTTGCTCCTGTTATTAAAGACGAAGATCTGCCAAAATCCTCAGCAGGTGATCCTTACGGATATTGCAGTACAGGCAATGAATTAAAAGAAAAAATGAATATTCATCAGAACGATATGAATAATGTTCTCGAAACGGAAGTATATGTAAATAATGATACCGAGAGCAAAACAAGTGCTTTAAGTATAACAAACTCTTCTGAGACAGGTCACGGTTTTAACCTTTCTCTTAATGAACAGTTAACATTTCCCGTTATACATCTTTCAATAAACTTTACTGAAGAAGGCGGTGCAACCTGGATAGATGCTGACAGTGACGGTATATCATATTCAATTACTTACGGATCTTTAGCAAGTTCCAACAAAGGCGATATAAACACATCTGCCAGTGATACATATACCGATTTTTGTCCTCCCGAAGAAAAACCTGTTACCACGAACATTTACCATTACAACAGTGCAGATTATACATACTATTCAAATGCTGTAGTATATCCAAGCAACCTTTACGGTGATACCGAGAAAGTTAAAAACGGAGTATATCTATGCAGCTACTATACTCACGACTTTGGTGGCAGACCTGCCGAACTACCCGAATACTTTGGAGTACAGAGTGTAACTCAAAATCAGGACGGCACATACAATATTAAACTTGCATGGAACTCTGAGGTCAAAAACGAAGTGCGTAAGCCGGACGCTTACAATATTTATGTACAGGCTCTTAACGGTGAATCAGCACGCCTTGTAAATACAGAAGGACCTATCGAACGCAACGAAAATAAATCTCTTATGACTTATGAGGCTAAAAATCTTTCAAACATTGACAATGATTATGTTTTCTACATTGCAGCAGCAAAAACCGAGGAAACAAACGGTGCATTAGGCGATTATGTAATGAATGTTTACGAAAGTATTTTACAGCCTGCGCCTGCACTAAATATTAAAAAATTTCTTTTAACAGACGGATTGGAAATTACATCACAGCCTAAAAATTGCTATTTAAAAGAATCGGGAAGTGATGTTGAATTTTCAATTGATGCAAAAGATAATAAAAATGACGCAAAGAGTATAAGTTATCAGTGGCAAACCTATAACTCAAAGTCAAAAATGTGGACTTCTGTTACAAATAACAAATCGAACGATCCGAAAAAATATGTCTTTGAGGCAACTGAAAGCAGCATAAACACACCGATAAGATGCGTTGTAACAAAAATGAAGGAATCAGCCGAAAGCTATGTAGCAATCTCGGATATTGTAACGGTATTGTCGATGGGTGAACACACGCATACATTTGACGACAACGGCTTCTGCTCAATTTGCGACGGTTATGAGCCTGCTGCATACAATGCTGAAACCAATACTTACGAAATCAGCAATGCAGGTCAGCTTTTCTGGTTTGCTTCTCTTGTAAACGGTGACAACGCTTTAGCTGAATTCGACAGTCAGAATCAGAGTGCGAACGCTGTGCTTACAAACGACATTGACCTAAAAAACAAGGAATGGAAACCTATCAAAGACTACAAAGGTAAATTTGACGGTGATAATCACAAAATTTCAAACCTCAAAATTACAAGCGGCAGTGAAAAAATAGGTCTGTTCGGCTCAATTGAGAACGGCAGCGTTTCAAACCTCACGCTTAACGGCGACATCACCTTGTCAGGCAATGCAAGTCACATTGGATCATTGGTAGGTGATATTGACGGCGGTACAGTTAAAAATATTACCTCATATGTAAACATTAAAAATACAGACAATACTCTTGTTCATGTCGGCGGTATTATCGGTTCTGTTGAAAACGGTATAACCAACATTGAAAAGTGTATGTATTTTGGTGATATGAATATCAAAAACTCACAAGACTGTATAGGAGGAGTGGTTGCATACACATTCGGCGGCGCAAGAATAAGCAATTGTGCAAATCTGGGTAACATTACCGCAACAGAAGAACCATCAGGAGCTCCGTACATCGGCGGTATTCTCGGATATATAAACAATAATAATCCAACTCTCAACAATTGCTATAACTACGGCAATGTAAAGGTAAACGGAGCTGACGATAAACTCTGCGGTGCAATTATCGGCTGGAACAGACAATCAAATTCAAACAACATCAAAAACAACTATTATCTCACAGGCTCGGCACCTTCTGCATCCGGCAAGAGCGGCAATGCTGTTTCAGCTGCAGAAATGTCAAAAGCAGATTTTGAAAGCGGTGCAGTTACATACTTATTGAATAATAAGGAAACCAACGGAACTCAGGTATGGTATCAGAATATTGACAACAATCAGACTTCTGACCTCTACCCTGTTTTCAACGGCGATACAGTTTATTTTGATGAGAAAAACAACAGATATTCAAACTACGAAAGCGGCAAAAAAGAACCGACTGATTTTAAAAAGGACAAAAATAATAATCTGATTATCGAATCCTATGATGATCTTGTAAAGCTTGCTGAGCTTGTAAGGAGTGAATACGAAACATACGGTTCGGAAAAGTACATTCTCACAAGCAATATTGTTGCTCCTGAAGATTCTGTTTGGACACACGGCATCGGTTCTGCAGACGAAAGCAAGCCGTTTAACGGCACATTTGACGGCAACGGTCACTACATAAAAGGACTCAATGTAAGCTCTCCCGAATACGGCGGTTTGTTTGAAATAATCGGTGAAAAAGGCACAGTTCAAAATCTCTTCCTTTTTGGTTGTAACTACACTGCTCAGTCAAAAACAGCAGGTTCAATTGCTGCATTAAACAACGGTACAGTTGACCATTGCGTAAGCGGTGTAAACATTGATTCAGGTATTATTTATATTGGAAAAATTGCAATTGACAAGGTTAAGCTTAATTCTTACATCAACGGTGAATTGAGCGGCGGTCTTGTCGGTATAAATAACGGTACTGTTTCAGGATGCAGAAACGCAGCGGTTGTTACAGGCACAAGCTGTGGCGGTATTGCCGGCACAAACAACGGTAAAATTTTAGGCTCTGCCAACAACGGAAATATTGGCAACGCTGAAAAAACTATAACATCCGGCGGTATTACCGGCACAAACAACGGTTCTGTTGAAAGTTCATACAACACAGGCTCTGTTAACGGCAGCAAAGATGAATCAAAGGGCTCTGTAGCCGGAATCAACTCAACCGACAATGTCAAAAAAGTGCATTATCTTTGCACCGACGGACTTAATGCCGTCGGCTCGGATTCAGCTAATGCTATTGATTCAACAAATGTTCTTTACACTGATTCCGAAAAAATGAAAGGCGAAGAATTTGCCAAAACCATGTCCGATGCTACAAATACGGATTCAATTATCTGGAAATCAAACGAGCTTCTTAACAGGGGATTTCCTACAATTGAAGTTGTAAAATTCCAATTCAAAACAATATCAGCCGGCAACGGCATTACTCTTAAAGGTTCTGCACATGATGAGCTTAACATAAGCTACACCGAGACGGACAGTAAGCAGTTTGAACAGCTTAAATCAAAATTTGGCAACAAGGTGCTAAGCACCTATTCTGTAAGCCTTACAGATAAAAGCGGTAATTATGTACCTGCTGAACTTTGGTGTGAGGAAAGCTTTGAATTATCCGTTCCTGTTGATAAAAACAACATACAGCTTGCTTCTATAAGCGAAAACGGGGAGATTTCCTACTGTGCTCCAAAAAAGATTGAAAACGGAACTGCTACATTCAATGTCCCCTACCCCACATCTTTTGCAGTTATAGAGACATCTTCTGAAGGTACAGGCTCTTCTCTGACACCAAGCGACAGTTCACCAATCAGAACAGGCGCTGTTGTTTGTACAATATCATTTGTAATCTTAGTGCTTTCGGGTGCAGTATTTTTTACATTAAAAAGAAGGAATAAATTTGACTGAGATAAAAGAAAAAACAAAGAAAAAATCAAATAAAAAACTTATAGTAATAGTCGCTGCAATAATTCTTATTCTCACATTGTCAGTCGGCGGAGTTGTTATTTACAACAACCTTGCCGACTCTCAGCCGACACCGTCAAACGGCGTTGTAGGCAAAATCTCAGACGATTGGGATACAGGTATTGAAGAAGAAACCTCACCAAAAAAAACAGGCATTCAGATTCCCGGATATTCAACAGCGGAAATGAAATCAAACGACACAAGCCTTAACATAAGCATAGGAAATCCAAAATCAAACACATGCGGATTTTATGCGACAGTAAAGCTTGATGACGGCACAGAACTTTACAAATCGAATTTTCTAAAGCCGGGTTCGGGACTTACAAGCATTCCCGTTTCTCAAAAGCTTAACAAGGGCGAATACAAGGCTGTGGTATATTACGAATGCGTCACTCTTGATGAGCCGCACACACCGCTGAACTCAGCCGAATCAGAATTCACATTAGTCGTCAAATAAAATTTAAGTAAATATTTTTTGAAAGGATGTTATTCATTATGAAAACAAAAAAATTAGTTTCTATCCTCATTGCAGGCACACTCGCAGCAGCAACGGCAATTTCTGCTTCGGCTCAAACTATTAACGGAACACTTGATGATGATGGAAAATCCGGCAACACTGAGGTCAACGCAAGGATTGAAGCAGCGACTCCAGGAGAAGTAAGCTATGTAGTTACAATTCCCGATTCAGTGGATTTCGGCACACTTCAGCAGCCAAAAACAGACACGAACAGCAACAAATATCTTTCTTGCGATGTTACAGCAACACAGATTAAAAACTTCAGCAAAAAGCAGGCTGTAAAGGTTTGTGTAAAGGACAGCACATCATCTGACGGAAAATTCTATATTACACAAAAGAATGCGGAAGATCCGTTCAAAATAAGATACGATATTTACAATCACGATGTAAATGACGACAACATTGCTCAGTACACTCCGCTTAGTGATGACACACTTACCGAAGACGGTTATCACCTCTGCTCTTTCGGATCAGGTTCGGAAGGCGTAACTCAGAAGGTAACTCTTGTTCTTAACCAGAAGGCTCTTTATAATAAAAATCTCAATGACATTGCGGGTGATTACAGCGGTACAATGGTATTCCATACTTCCATAAACACTATCGGGTCTTAATGTTACACACATTTATGAAGCAAATTAAGATAAGTCTGCTTGCTATCGCCGCCGTAGTAATGGCTTTTACGGCATCCTTATGTGTATCTGCGGTCAATTATGACAACGGTACTGAGGTGGTTGCACACATTGATTCTGCAACTGAGCCACAGCCGACTACGGTAAGCTGTAAAGACTACATACCGAAAGACAACAATAATGTAAAAACAGGCATAGAAATCACAATATTATCAGTTATCACAATAGTATGTTTATTCTTATCATTCATAATCATTTATGTCTGTTCCAAGCATAATAAAAATAAATAGAATACGATTTCTTTTCTGTTCTGTTTAAACGAGATGTCGGCTATCCATTCATGAGTTGGATAGCCGACATCTCGCACTACTGTACATACCATTCGGTACACGGCAGTTCAATCATATTGAGAGCATAGACTTGTACGCTTCGGATATATCATTATATTCTCTTCGCACAAGTCTTTTGTTTGTTATGGTATAATGTAATACTCAAGTCATCCTCTCGTAAATAGCTTTATATTGTTTAACATAATATCGAAATTTCTACCTTGGCTACGAGAAGTTTACTTTCACAGTTTGTCTTTGGTTTTCTTCTTTGCCTTTAAGTGAACTAAGATATATGTGGATTGTTGCTTGCTATTATTCAAACATTACAAATATTATACAACAAAAATTGCAAAATGCTCGCTTGTTGACAGGCGAGCATTTCATAATTTCATAGATTAGTAGTAACCGTCAAACGCACATTCTTGAATTAAAATAGCTAGTGGGCAATTTTGAATCCCACTGGCATATATATTGTTATTCAGATTTTGATTTACAACTTTCTGGAGCATTCCAGGGTAACAGCATATTTATGTTCTCACCATTC
>CACXYD010000094.1 GCA_902771755.1 uncultured Ruminococcus sp.
GATTAATACAAAAGCAAAACGGACACTGCCAATTTGACAGTGTCCGAAAAATGCTTAATCAAAGATTAATTTGTTAAAATTAGTCTTCTTTCTTCTTTCTTGCAAGGAACATAACGCCTGCTGCTGAAACCATAAGACCGGCCATTACGAAAACGATTGTTGTTTCAACACCTGACTTAACTGCGCCTGTGCTTGAAGAACCTGAGCTTGATGAGCCAGAGCTTGAAGAACCGCTGTTGCTATTTGAACCGCTGTTGTTGTTTGAACCGCCGTTGTTGTTTGAACCACCGTTACCGTTCTTCTGCTTATCTTTGAGCTTATCTGTATCTGTCTTCTTACCTGTTGTAGGATCTGTGCAACCTGAGAGAATCTTCTCAACTGCAGGAGCAATCTTATCCTTATCAGCGTTGTTTGTAGCGTTGAGCTTATCTGTTACAGCACCCATAACATCTACAGGGCTAACCTTGAGAGTGTCGAGAAGGTTTTGTGTAAGGCTTGTCTTAGCTTCCTGATCATAGTAAGCAATGAGGTATGTAGCGAGCATTGTTACATCTGTTTCACCCTCAGGAAGAGCAGTACCAACGATGTTACCTGTTGATGTGATCTTTCTTTCAGGACCGCAGTCTGAGTTGTTTTCCCACTTAGCTTCATTTGCCTTCTTCTCTGAATCTTCAGGGTTTTCAAGCTGATTACCTGTGCAATAGAGTGTGTCACCGATGCAAGAACCGCTCATGATAGCGTTGTATGTCTGCATACCTGTGTTAGCACTGAAGATTACGCAGTAAACCTTACCGTCTGACTTAGAGATTGTGTTTCCTGTATTTGAAAGATCATATGTAGCGATACCTGTTGAAGAATCGTACTTACATTTTTCTTTCTTTGTCTGCCATGCCGGCCAGTCACCTGTACCGTCAGCCTTCCAAATGTGACAGAATACTGTCTTAACATTATTCCAGCCTGACTTCTTAACGTCAAACTTAATAACATTACCAGCTTCTACTTCTGAAGAAGCGTCAGCTGAAACCTCTGAAGAACCGTCAGCTGAAACTTCGCCTGACTGATCTGCTGCAGCAACAGCAGCGTCATCCTCTGCTTCTGCAGCACTTGCTGTAACTGCAGCTGAACTGCACATTAAAGCTGCTGCAAGAAAAAGACCTGCAATTTTCTTGAACATTTTTAATCTCCTCCTAAAATTGTTCATACATATCCAAGATAGATATTCGTATCTTAGTATTGCTATTATACTATAAAAATGACAAAACTGCAATAGTTTTGGTTTAAAACCGTTTCTATTAATTGCACAAGATTTTATATGCTTGTTTGGCTATTTTCCACAATTTTACAGCCAAACAAGCCATATTCATCAAGTTTGAATTACTTTAACATTGCGTAAACAGTTTCTTTTACGCTGTCAAGAGCCTCAGAAATCTTCTCCGGCTGTTTAGCACCTGCCATAGCCATATCGGGCTTACCGCCGCCGTTACCGCCTGCTTTCTGAGCAACAGCCTTTACGATTTTGCCTGCGTTTGCACCGAGAGCAAGAGCCTCTTTACCGCAGGTTGCGGCAAATGTTACCTTGCCGTCATTCTCTGTTGCGAGAACGCATACGCACTTTGGAGCAAAATCTCTTGCCTTTTCGCACATTGTGCGGAGAATATCGGCATTAGCCTTGTCAATCTTGCCTGTAACAACTCTTACACCGTGTTCCTCTGTTGTGCCTGCAAAAAGCTGACCAATCTGAGCAACGGCAAGCTTTGAGTTAAGCTCGTTGATTTCTCTCTGCTGTTCCTTGATAAGCTGTTCAGCCTTCTGAACGCCCTCAACAACTGCCTTTGGATTGGCAATTTTGAGCGATGAGCAAACATCCATAATAACAGCACTCATACCGTTGATGTACTTGAGAACACCCATACCTGTGAGAGCCTCAATTCTTCTTACACCTGCGGCAACAGAACCCTCCTGTCTGATTCTGAAAAGACCGAGATTTGCAGTATTCTTTACATGAGTACCGCCGCAGAATTCAACAGAGAAGTCGCCTGCGCTTACAACACGGACAACATCGCCGTACTTTTCACCAAAGAGTGCCATTGCGCCGAGCTTTTTAGCCTCTTCAATAGGCATTTCCTGTGTTGTAACAGGGATTGCCTCAAGAATCTTCTTATTTACAAGGTTTTGAACCTCAATGAGTTCCTTTGCTGTGAGAGCCTCAAAGTGAGTAAAGTCAAAACGGAAGTAGTCATCCGAAACAAGCTGACCTGCCTGCTGAACATGGTTGCCGAGAACCTCACGGAGAGCAGCCTGAAGAAGGTGAGCCGCTGTGTGGTTTCTTGTGATATCGGCACGGCGCTCTTCATCAACAGCTGTTGAAACCTCTGCACCAACATTAATGCTGCCGCTCTTAACAGTACAGGCGTGGAGATAGATTGTGCCTGACGGATTCTTTGTTGTGTTGTCAACATCGGCAGAGAAACTGCCTGACTCCATAACACCTGTGTCGCCAACCTGACCGCCGCCTTCACCGTAGAACGGAGTTTTGTCGAGAACGATGATAGCGTTTTCGCCCTCACCGATACTGTCAACTCTTACACCGTCCTTAACGATTGCAAGAACTTTTGAAGTTGACTTGAGGTCTGTGTAGCCTACAAATTCTGTATTTGCAACATCGGAAAGGTCTGTTGTGTCAGAAATCCAAGCATCTGCGCCTGCATTCTTTCTTGCATCACGGGAACGCTTTTTCTGCTCTTTCATAAGCTCATGGAAACGCTCAACATCAACCTTGATGCCTTTTTCTGAGAGGATTTCTTTTGTAAGGTCAATCGGGAAACCGTAGGTATCGTTAAGCTTGAATGCGTCCTCACCGCTGAGAACCTTAACATCATCGCTGTCCATAATGCCGTTGAGCATCTTAAAGCCCTGATCAATTGTCTTGGCAAAGCTTTCTTCCTCAACCTTGATAACCTTTGTAATGAACTCCTGCTTTTCCTTAAGTTCGGGATAAGCTGTAAGGTTTTCTTTGATAACTGTATCGCAAACCTTGTAGAGGAAAGGTTCGTTGTAACCGAGAAGTCTGCCGTGACGAGCGGCTCTTCTGAGCAAACGGCGGAGTACATAACCCTTGCCTTCGTTTGACGGGAGAACACCGTCACCGATCATAAATGTTGTACTGCGGATATGGTCTGTGATAACACGGAGTGAAACATCGCTCTTTTCATCTCTGCCGTACTCAACACCTGTAATCTGTGAGATGTGTTTCATAATGTTCTGAATTGTGTCAACGAGGAAAAGGTTGTCAACACCCTGCATAACACAAGCAAGTCTTTCAAGTCCCATACCTGTATCAATGTTCGGATGTTCAAGAGGAGTGTAGTTACCCTTGCCGTCACTCTCAAACTGAGTAAATACAAGGTTCCAAACCTCAACAAAACGGTCACATTCACAACCTACATGACAGTCAGGTCTGCCGCAACCCTTTTCATCGCCACGGTCAAAGTAGATTTCGGAACATGGACCGCAAGGACCTGAACCGTGTTCCCAGAAGTTATCTTCCTTGCCGAGTCTTACCATATGTGACGGATCAACACCGACTTCTTTTGTCCAAATGTCAAAAGCCTCGTCATCGTCCTCATAGATTGAAACATAAAGCTTTTCTTCAGGCATTTCAAGAACCTTTGTAAAGAATTCCCATGCCCATGCTGTAGCCTCGTGCTTAAAATAGTCGCCGAATGAGAAGTTACCGAGCATTTCAAAGAATGTACCGTGACGGGCTGTGATGCCGACACGCTCAATGTCGGGAGTACGGATACATTTCTGACAGGTTGTAACACGCTTGCGAGGAGGTGTTACCTCACCTGTAAAATATTTTTTCATAGGAGCCATACCGCTGTTGATGAGCAGAAGGCTGTTGTCGTCCTTCGGAACAAGTGAAAAGCTGGGGAGTCTTAAACAACCCTTTGATTCAAAGAATTCAAGGAACTTTTCTCTTAATTCGTTAAGTCCTGTCCACTTCATAAAAAATCTCTCCTTATACAAATTCACAGGGGAATACAATATTCTTGCAACGATGACGATTTTTATATTTTTGCGAAAACGAATTGAACTGTTCGTAACATATTTTGCCCAAACAAAACAATTTTACTGTGCGTACAAATCTGTAGGGGCGTTCATCGGACGCCCGCAAGTAAAGGCAGAATTATTATGCCGAAATAATGGCAATAAAAGCATCCAAGCTGTTCCTCCACAAGCAGATACACAATTATGTTATAAACACAAAATAAAAATCAAAGCAAAAGGTTTCATCAAGGCGGGCGGCCAATGACCGCCCCTACAAAAGAAACCGAAGTTCTGTACTCATAATACTTAACATCTCAGACAGGGTTACTGCAAAAACAAAAAGTCCCATTGTATAAAAATACAATGGGACAGGAATATCCTGCGGTACCACCCAAATTGACGCCAAGCGTCCGCTTTGAGTAATCGTCATATAGATTACATTTCCTTAACGCAGAAATACGCTGTGCTTAATCACACAGAGCTCAGGGGCAGCGTACCGAAACTTTACATAAAAGCCTTGCACCAAACGACTTTCTCTCTGAAATGCTGACATCTCGGTTAATCCCGTCACAGCCGAATATTGTAATTCAATTGTAATAATTATAGAACTGTTTTTCCGTGTTGTCAATAGTAAAATCGGGGGGTAATGACGGTTTTTCTGCGTTGTCAATAGCAAAATTCGGGATTAATCACGCTTTTTTCTGATAACCGAGCCTGACGGAACGGGTGCGTTGCACTTCATTGTGAGTCTTTGCATCGGGTGCGGCGCACTTTCAACGGGCATGCCCTCATCGGTTGTGAGTGACTCACACTTGATTTCAAATGGCACTCCGCTTGGCGGAAGTACATCGAGTGTGTCGCCCACATAGAATTTGTTGCGCTGAGTGATTACTGCGGTTGTGTCGTCAACAAGTTCTTCACACAATGCAACATTGTCGTAATGGCGAATATATCCGCCGTTGCCCGTAACCTGACCTGGTTCTCTGCCAAAATAGAAACCCGTGTTGTACTCACGGTGGCTGATTTTTTCAAGTTCTTCCCTTATCCATGGTTTGAGAACATAGTTGTCACCCTCGGCAAAATAATCGTCAACAGCGTGGCGGTAAGCGTTTGTTGTGACAGCGGCATAGTAAGCCGACTTTGCTCTGCCCTCAATTTTAAAGCTTGAAATACCTGCTTTTACAAGTTCGGGGATATGCTCAATCATGCAGAGATCTCTTGAATTGTAGAGGTATGTGCCGTCACCTGTTTCTTCAACAGGGAAATACTGTCCCTGACGGTTTTCTTCATAAAGATGATACTTCCAACGACACGGCTGAGCGCAGTCGCCGTGATTTGCATCTCTGCCTGTCATATAGCTTGAAATAAGACATCTGCCCGAGAATGAAACGCACATTGCGCCGTGAACAAAACATTCGATTTCAAGCTCTTTCGGAACTTTTGCACGCATTTCGGCAATTTCATCAAGCGGAATTTCTCTTGCAAGCACAACTCTTGACGCACCCATATTGTAGAGTACATTTGCCGCCGCATAGTTTGTAACTCCTGCCTGAGTTGATATATGGCGCTGAACCTTTGGCGCATACTTTTTAGCCGCCTCAAAAACACCGAGGTCGGCAATTATGAACGCATCAACTCCGCAAGCCTGCGCATTCTCCATAAATTCCTGAAGATGCGGGATTTCGTTGTTGCGTGGAAGTGTGTTGCAAGTCACATGGATTCTTGCACCCTTTGCGTGTGCAAGGTCACAAGCCAGTTTAAGCTGATCATTGTCAAAATTCTGCGGTGCTGAACGCATTCCGAACATTTTTCCCGCAAGAAAAACTGCGTCTGCGCCAAAGTTTAAAGCGGATTTAAGGCAATCCATATCACCTGCCGGTGACAAAATTTCGGGTTTTTCAAAATTAGTTATCATAGCTTTTAATATACTCCAGATTTGCGTTTTGCTGATCAAGTGATGTTGCGTAATAAGCCTGTCCGTTGCTGTCGTGACAGAAGAAGTAGTAATCGGTACTTTTCGGATTGAGTGCGGCAATTATCGCATCCATACCCGGGTTGCAGATAGGGCCGTAAGGAAGTCCCTTCTTGTCATATGTATCGTATCTGCTCTTGTAGGTACTTCTGTCATTTTCGGGAACATCCTCAAGACTTCTGTACGGATAGAATTTTGTTGAGTCAAGACCGAGGTTTGACACACCGACACTGCTGTCGGCTGTAAGACGGTTGTGGAGGATTGAAGAAATGTAGTACATATCCTCTTTGTTAGCCGCCTCTGCCTGAATGATTGATGCGATTGTCATAACCTGATCAAGCGAATACTTGGTGTCGCTCTCCTCAACCATTTTCAGAACTGTTGTTTTCTTTGAATAGCCGTCAACAGTCTGCTTTTCGTTAATCTTTGTTTCATAGTTGTTGAGGAATTTGTAGATTACGGACTCGGCATTTTCATTTCTGTAGAATTCGTAGGTATCGGGATAGAGGTAGCCCTCAAGCTTGTAGTAACGCTTGTCCGCATTTGTTTCAGCCTTGATAAAGTCAAAGTCGCTGTCAAATTTTTCGGAATTGCAGAGTGAAAGGAACTCGTCCTTGTCACCCAAAGCACCGTTCTTTTTGAGAGTATCGGCAATTTCAAGAACGCTCTCACCCTCGGTAATTGTAACGGAAACCGTGTCGGTTCTGTTGTTGTTACTTGAAAGGAAGTTGACGATTGCCTCATAGTCCATATTCTTGCGGATTTCATATGTACCCTGAGTAAAATCATCGGCAGACTTTGTGACATTGACAAAAAGCTTGAAATATGACGGCTCGCCGATTACCTTGTTGTCAACAAGCACCTTTGTAACATCGTCAACAGTCGGATTTTCGGGAATTTCAATCTTAACGGTTGAGGAGTCTGTTCTGTTCACGGCAAGCAAATCGTTCATGCCTGTTATCATATAAACAGCCGCCATTGCTCCGACAATTACAACCGAGATAATCCAGATAAAACGGAA
>CACXYD010000095.1 GCA_902771755.1 uncultured Ruminococcus sp.
ACGTTTAAGCGTGATGTCATAGCTGGCTTCACCAGAAATGTTCACCGTGCCACAATAGTAAAACGTGTCTGTAACCTTGTTATCCTTGAGAACAGGGAATTCCTTTACATCTGCATCAGCAGAAACTTCACGATAGTAAACATTATCATGACCGTCAAGCTTTGTCCAACCGTCTGCAATCCGGAAACCGACAAGTCCGTCTGTTGCATCTGTAATGGTAACAAATACATAAGCGTCAACTGTGTTGTTTACAGTAACCTTAGGATCCTTGCTCTGCTCTGTACCCGGGATAATGTCATAGTCATTACCTGTTGTTTCCTCAAGGCTTACTGTTACGAGATTTGTCTTAAAGTTATTTGTAACAGGATCTGCATTATCTTTGAGATATGCAAATGTACCGCCGCCGATAAGCATCATTGCTGCAAGTGAAACTGCTACGCCGCCTGTGATAATGTTTTTCTTATTTAATTTCATGGTTTTTTCTCTCCTTATATCAATGTAAATAAATTTTTGATCAGTCGATTGTTAATGAAAGGGAATCAAGTAAATCAGCACTCTTGACTTCGATATAGTCCTTAACTTCTGAAAGCGGAACAACTGTACCGTCAGCAATAAATGTTGAGCCGTGTGATTCAACAGTTGTGTCCTTAGCTCTGATTGACATAAATGACTGTTTGTTGCCTGTAGTCTGATTAGCTTCAATTGTACAGTTATTAAATACAGTCTTAGTGTTTGTTGCATCCTCGTTAACAACAAATGTTGCAAAATTATTCCAACCGTCTTTGTTGTATGTCTTATCATTCAAACCGATAAGTTCACAATCATCAAAAGTAGCAACTGTATTTGGTGACCAAGTTTGATATGCGCACCAGCCTGTAATTTTTGAATTTTTAATATTGAGAACTCCGTTATCGCTATTGCCCGCAATATTAAGTGCATAGTAACCTGCCGAAACGCTTGAGTCTTCAACATTAATTGTTACATCATCTGAGCCGTATACAGAAATTCCTCTTGTGTATGTACCTGTTGTAGGACCAACCAAGTCTGCATCTTTAATGTTGATTGTAACAGGTTCGCTCTGCTCATTGACATTGATAACACGACTCGAAACACTTGTACCGGTTGACTCAGGTGCAATGATTTTTTTGCCGTTACCAACAATATCAACTGTACCGCTTACCTCAAGGTATGTGGGAAGATTAACATCTTCTGCCAAAACTGCTGTTTTGCCGTCCTCAATAGCCTGAGCCAACGAATCAGAGGAATCAACTGTTGCATACTGCTGTTCAAAAGCCTCTTTTGCGTCCGCAAAACCTTCCTGTTGAATCGCATACGCTGTAAATGTAAGGTTAAGACCGTCCTTGAGATTACCTTCGGCATCAATCATATCGCTGTTTTCAAGAACTTTGTCGTATGATACCTTGTCATCCTTGAGAATATGAAATGCTTTTGTGTCATCTTCGGCACCTACAGTTCTGTAATAAACTGTCCTATTGTCAAGATCCCAACCGTCAAGCTTCTGCCATCCGTCTGCAATATCATAGCCGACAAGACCGTCTGTGTTATCCTCTACAATTGCATACACCCATGCATCAACTGTGTTGGCTACAGTAACTCGTGGATCTTTGTCCTGTGAAGTGCCTGGAATGATATTGTAATTACTGCCTGTTGTTTCATCCAGGTCAACAAGAACATTGTTCGTTTTGAAGTTGTTCTTTACGGCAGGTGCATCATCTTTTAAGTAGGCAAATGTTCCTCCGCCGATAAGCATCATTGCCGCAAGGGATACTGCAACAGAACCTGTAATGATATTTTTCTTATTTAACTTTCTCATTTGAATCACCTCGTTTCATCAGCGGCTATTCACCTTCGGATTTTTTGCCGAGTTTCCAACAAACTGCAAGGCCTGTTATGCTGAACAGGATGCAGAGCATATACCAATCAAGGCTTGCACCGCCTGTCTTTGGCGGAACATTCGGGTTGGTGACATTTGTCTGCGGTTGTGTTGCACTTGTCGAATTTGTAAACGGGACAGGAACAGTTGCGGGAATGGTCGTATATTCTGTTGCATCTGTTGAATGCTGTACCGTGGTAGGTTCGGTTGATTCTGACGGAACAACTGTTGTTGTCGGCTCACTCGGTTCGGATGGCTGTGTTGTCGATGATGAAGGTATCGGAGCCGTTGTCTGAACGGGTTCGGTCGAGGTTGTCGGCTGAGTCGGAACAGTTGTTTCTGTCGGTTCGGTAGGTTCTGCCGTAGGTTTCTCGGTTGGCTTTGTCGGAGGTTCAGTCGGCTTTGTTGTGGGCTGAACGGTTGATGTAGGCTGTGTGGGTTTCGGATCCGTTCCCGAAAATACATTGACACAGGATTTTGATAAAGCAGAAACATAAGAAACCGTTCCGTTTACTGTCTGAGAGGATATTCCCAGAACAAAACTCAAGCAAAGAGTACAGAAGAAAATTCGCTTTAAAATATTCAGAATGTGTTTTTCGTTCTTCATGTTCTGTTCATACCTCCCTCCTTTGAATTTGTTTTGCTATGTGGGATTATGCGATTTCGGGATAAGCATCAGCTGTGCTGTTTGGCAAAAACTGTGCTACTGCAAGGTCGATTGCATCGTTCTTGTCGATGTTAGCAGTCTGAACTGCATAAGCTGTTGCTGTTACTGTTTTTTCACCGATTTCTGCAACATCTTCCGAAGTAAGGTCCTGAGAAACTGTTACAGTTGTGAAAATCGGGTTAAGAACAACATCTTTGTCTGTGTTGAGTGCGTTAACTTTTGAGTTGTAAACATAGACTGTTTTGTTGCCCTTTGATGCAACCTTGAGCCATGATGTTGTATCATAGTTGATTGTGAAAAGGTTGTTAAGTTCGTTGTCTACGCACATAAATACATAACATTCTTCACTGCCCTTGAGAACAGTTGCTGTAGGATCTTTATCAAGACCCGCACCGGGGATGTATTTGTAGCTGTTGTTGTTAACACGCTGTGCATCATCACCTGTAAGAGCCTTTCCGTTTGTATCTACAAGAGCTTCATCAAGCTTGATTGAGATTGCTCCTCCTGCAAATGTGTTGACTACCGGATCGCTTGTATCCGACAACCAGGAAAGTGTTGGTGAGATGGTCATTGCGGCAATTACTGCGAGCAACAGGCTTACGATTATCGCCTTCTGACTTTTGCGCATATTAATCGCTCCTTTCATTATTTTACATCGCTTAACGATGATAAGATACTTTGTTATTCTTTGGTTTCAGAATCTTTATCGGTTGTTTCGCAAGCCGAGGTTTCTGATTGTTTTGACTTTTTGTCTTTTTTCTTCACTGTGCAATCCCACACGATTGAAAGTATGAGAAGGACAGCGATTACTGCAATAACATATGGTCGGTTTGAAGGATTTGTAAGAAATTTTACGGGAGTTCCCAAACCGGGAATACAAAAAGTAGCTTTTCCGACTACATTGCCCCACCTTACGGGTGTTGAGTCGTTTGAATTATTTGCATCGCCCTTTGTTGTGAATGTTTGATTTTGTGAATCAACTGCTACAACACGGTGAGTTACAAGAACATTGTTTTCATTCAGTATGTATGTGATGATATCGCCCTCTTTTATCTGTTCGGGTTCAATCTTTTGAACAACCACTACGCTGTTCACGGGAAGTTTCGGCGTCATACTTGCACTTTCAACTGTGTACATATTCCAACCGAGAAACTTTATTGCAACAAATGCAACTGCAACAACAGCAACTATAACCGTTATAAATGTTGAAACAAAATTACCGACGGTTGTTAGAATACTTTTTGACTTTGGTGATAAGGACATTTTGCTAACCTCTTGTCATCTTTGCACATATTCTGTTGTGCTTTCGATATTTCTTTGTATCATTTTATGTTATGACTATAGCAGTTTGTACATAATTTTGCAAGTATTATGCAACAACTTTATATAAAAAGATAACTATGGTATTTTGTGAGATTTTAACAAATATTGAAAGATTGCTATTTTGACATACTAATATGCTCTTGACATATTTATGGAATTGTTGTATAATTGTGAAGATATATAATGGTTTAATTGGAAACGCACATTTCTCCTTATGGAAATGATAACGAACAACACTTATATGTTTGCTGAGTTATTATTTTTATGAAGGAGATTTTTTATGCCAAAAACTAAATTTCAGGAAGTAATTTTTACAATCATCATGGTGTTCTTCATGGTTTATGCTATGATTTGCTACAACACCGCTCTCAACATTGGCGGAATGAAGAACGAAGTTTTTCTTTCAGCGTTCAAAGAACTTTCATTTATGGGACCGATTGCGTTTATTCTTGACTTTTTCATTGTCGGTCACATTGCTAAAAAGCTTGCTTTTAAGATTGTAAACCCTGCAAAGGACAATCCGTTCTTCCTCGTACTCGCTATTTCTGCAATTTCGGTTATTTTTATGTGTCCGCTTATGAGCCTTGCGGCTACTCTTATTTTCAAGAATGCAGGGGTTGAGGTTATTTCGGTATGCCTTGAAACTACCGCACTCAACTTTCCTATGGCACTTTGCTGGCAGTTATTTTTTGCAGGCCCGATTGTCAGGTTCATTTTCAGAAATATTTTCAGAAAGTCACTTGCAGCAGACAACACACATTAATTACACAATAAACAAAAATGCTCTGTACCGTTTTGGTTGGTACAGAGCATTTTTATTTTGCGTGATTTTAAATTAATCTTCAAAAAGCGAATTCATAAGATTTTTGATTTTTTCTTTTCTGGCTTTTGTTTCATCGCTGTTCAGAAAATAGCTGTTTTCCTGAAAGTTGATTACATCGCCTTCTTTGATATTTTTCGGCAGGGCTTTGAGTTCAAGGTTTACCATATCGCCGTTTTCACACTCGAGAACAGCCTTGTCGCCTTCTATTCTGTCAACAATAAATTTTTTCAAGCTTATTCATCCCTTTTCATTGAAGTTTGACCTGTTTTGATTGTCACACCCGAACCCTCGGTTGAAATAACAACTGTTCCGTTTTCATCGGTTCTGTATGTTTCAACACCGAATTCATCAAGCAACTTTAATGTGCTTTTGTGCGGATGTCCGTAGCTGTTGTCTTTGCCGAGAGAAATTACAGCATATTTCGGATTCACCTTTTCAAGCAACGCTTTTGTTGTTGAAGTTCTGCTTCCGTGATGACCGACTTTAAGAACTTCGGCACTCATATCGTCTGTAACGGTTTCAAGTTCTTTCTTTTCGGCATCTCCGAGAAACAGAAAGCTGTCATTTTTATAATTCATCTTGAGAATTATTGAGCAATTATTCAAATTATCCTCGTCAATTGTTACGGGAGCAAGAATATTTATGCTGAAATCGTTGTCATCAATAATGTTCATACCTGCTTTGGCAGACTTGACTTTAAGTCCTTTGTCAGCAATTGCCGTGAGCAAATTCTCATAGGTCTTGGTTGTGGTTGTAACCTTCGGCATATAGATTTCACCGATATCATTGTGCTTTACAACATAAGCCATTGAACCGATATGGTCTGCATGGGGATGAGTTGCAACAAGGTAGTCAATTTTTTGGTAGCCGAGATTATTGATATATTCGGTAATGCTTTTGCCGTACATATTCTCGCCTGCATCAATCAGCATACACTTTTGGTTCGGAAGTTCAATGAATATGCTATCGCCTTGTCCGACATCAAGGTAATGAACCGAGAGTGTTCCGCTTTCCGGAACAGTTGTTTTACTTTCCGAGTCGGAACTGTTCACATTGATATTGATTGAACATGAACATAGTGCAAGACAGATTACTGCAAACAATGCAGTAAGTTTTAATATTAATTTTGAATTAGTTTTAATTTTTAACACCTCACAATTCTGAGTCTTATTGTACAATAAACAAAGTCATATTTCAAGAACAGAAAAAGGAGAGCCTTTGCGACTCTCCCCTTCTGATTATTATCATTATTATGCGGTTTTACCTGTATAAAGCTGATAGTATCTGCCCTTTTGTTCAAGGAGCTGATCATGTGAACCACGCTCGATGATTCTGCCCTTTTCAAGAACCATAATACAGTCTGAATTCTTGATTGTAGAAAGTCTGTGGGCAATAACAAAGGTTGTTCTGCCGTGCATAAGCTTATCCATGCTGTCCTGAACCATTTTTTCAGTACGGGTATCAATTGAGCTTGTAGCCTCGTCAAGGATAAGTGCAGGTGGATCTGCAACAGCTGCTCTTGCAATTGCAAGCATCTGACGCTGTCCCTGACTGAGGTTGCCGCCGTCACCCTTGAGCATTGTGTTGTAGCCGTCAGGAAGTTTTCTGATAAAGCTGTCTGCGTTGGCAAGCTTTGCCGCTGCGATAACTTCTTCATCTGTTGCGTCAAGTCTGCCGTAACGGATATTTTCCATAACGGTATCCGTGAACAGGTGGGTATCCTGTAAAACTATACCGAGTGAACGGCGAAGGTCTCCCTTCTTAATTTTGTTGATGTTGATTCCGTCATAGCGGATTTTACCGTCCTGAATATCGTAGAAACGGTTGATAAGGTTTGTGATTGTTGTTTTGCCTGCACCTGTTGAACCGACAAACGCAATCTTTTGACCGGGTTCTGCGTACAAATCAACATTGTGAAGAACGATTTTATCATCTGTGTATCCAAAGTCAACATCGTCCATAACAAGCGCACCCTTGAGTTCACGATACTCTGTTTCGCCTGTTGCGCTGTGAGTATGTTTCCAAGCCCACATACCTGTTTTTTCTTCTGTTTCAACAAGCTTGTCGCCTTCTTTGCGAACATTGACAAGTGTTACATAACCTTCATCTGTTTCAGATGCTTCATCAAGGAGTTTGAAAATACGGTCTGCACCTGCAAGCGCCATAACAATTGAGTTGAACTGCTGGCTGACCTGATTGATAGGCTGTGTAAAGCTCTTGTTGAATGTGAGAAAACTTACGAGTTTACCGATTGTAA
>CACXYD010000096.1 GCA_902771755.1 uncultured Ruminococcus sp.
TCAATCCACACCTTCCGTGTGGAAGGTGACTTACAGAGCCGTACTTGAAGCAAGGGCAGTTATGATTTCAATCCACACCTTCCGTGTGGAAGGTGACAGACAGTCGGGTCTTATGCGTGATAAGTGGGACAATTTCAATCCACACCTTCCGTGTGGAAGGTGACCTTGTCACCTCGGTTGAGCCGAACGAGGGCGTGCATTTCAATCCACACCTTCCGTGTGGAAGGTGACTTACGGACGGCTTAAATACATATCTGCGTATGATTATTTCAATCCACACCTTCCGTGTGGAAGGTGACTTCGTCCCGAATGTATTCGGATAAAGACCTTGAAATTTCAATCCACACCTTCCGTGTGGAAGGTGACCACCTCAACCGAGTTGTCGGTAACAGAGCCCTCGAATTTCAATCCACACCTTCCGTGTGGAAGGTGACCATCAAGTGGTATGTTTTGTATGTAAACACAGGACAAATTTCAATCCACACCTTCCGTGTGGAAGGTGACTCAATCCATTGCTGAACAGTGGTCAGACCTTTGGTATTTCAATCCACACCTTCCGTGTGGAAGGTGACTTAAATATCTCAATTCAGGCTCTTTAAAATTATATTTCAATCCACACCTTCCGTGTGGAAGGTGACCTGGAAAAGTTTTAACAAAATAACAGGAATAGTGTCAATTTCAATCCACACCTTCCGTGTGGAAGGTGACTGCAAAAGTTGACAGACACTTTACTTAACACGCACAACATTTGCATATTTTTGCACAAAGCGATTGAATTATTATTCAACCGCCGGCACAAAAAGTTGCCGTCAACTTCATTAATTAACAATTTATTCGGTGCGAATGGTACGGTGATTTTATGTACACATACCATTCGCACTAAAAAAGCAACACTCCTTCAACATCAAAATCGTTATTCACTCCGTAGTGTTCGACTTTGGTTTTATAATTATTTCCGAGATAATAGAACCTTATACTGTCCTCTTTTTCGTCAATCAGGTTGACAAGTTTCTCTTTAACTTCTCTGCATTTTGCCGCATCCATAACGCACTCAAACACGGAATTCTGCACTCTTTTGCCATAGTTAACGCACTCCTTAGCGACTTTACGCAGTCTTTTTCTGCCTTGAGGAGTTTCCGTACTGACATCATATGTAATCAAAACAAGCATTTTAAATACCTACTTCCACAAAAACGGCGGATAGCCGTCAATATCGCCACGCAGATATCGTGCCAACAAAAGTGCCTGAACATACGGCACCATTCCCCATTGAACTTTTTCTTCAAGGTATGGGTGTTTTATCTCGGTGAGTTTTTTATTTTGCCATGACTGCAAAAACTTTTTCTTTCCGTTGTCTGTAAAGATCACGGCACCGTTTTCCTTTGTGATAAAATCGTCCTTGTTGACCATTTTCCTGTTAATCATCGTAAGGACAAATCTGTCAGCAAATACGGAACGCAATTCTTCAATCATATCAAGTGCAAGCGATGCCCTTCCGGGACGGTCTTTGTGGAGATAGCCTACATACGGATCAAGTCCCACGCAATAGAGTGCGGATGTAACCATACTCGTCAACATTGTATACGAAAACGAAAGCATTGCATTTACTGCATCTGTCGGCGGTCTTCTGTTCCTTTCGTGAAAAAAGAAATCATCTTTTTGTTGAAGTATCAAATCGTCAAACACGGAAAAATATCTTGTTGCCGCCTCTCCCTCAACACCTCGGAGCGATGCCGTATCAACACAATTCGAAATACTTTCCATAGAACTTTTTATCTGCGATGAAACATTTTTCAGCTTTTCAATATCAAGTGAGTTTGGATAATCTCTTGTCGCCCGTTCAATTACCCACCTTGAGTTGAACAGTTTGCCAAAAATGATATTCTTTGCAATTTTAGTACACTCATCTTCGCTTTCCGAAAGTTTGTACTGAGTTTTTCTAAGCACAACATTTCCGCAATACGGACCGACAACTCCTGCAAGGAATCTTCCGTGTCTGCTCATAAACGAAACGCTGATATTGCTTGCGGCACATTTTCCGAGAAGTGCGGGACTTATTCCGCTGTAGCCAAAGGTGACGATTGCTTCAAGATTATGCAACGGAATTCTTCCGCACTCCTCTCTGTCAGCCGATATAACAATGTTTTCTCCGTCCAAAGAAAGGTACTTGTCGGTTGAAGTCACATAAAGTGTGTTCAATAATTTTTTCATAGTTATTCCTCTGCCATATCGGACAAATATTTTTTGACTGATTTCACCTTTGTAAGTCTTGGCAGACACAAATTCTTTAGTGAGCAGGCAGAACAGTTTTTGTTCTGCCTGACTTTCGGAGTGTATCTGCGAGCGTAGAGCATGTGCATTTCCTGAATTATGTCTTTCAATTCATCACGGATTTCATTGGTAAATTCAATCTTCTGACGATGCCTTGTTTTGCCGTAAAAAATGTGCAGTTCGTTAATTTTTGTGCAAAACATATCTTCAAGACACATTGCCTGTGCGGCAACCTGAAGAATATCGGCATGGCTTTCTTTAGGCTCACCGTGTTTATATTCAACAGGCACAACGGAATATCTGCCCTCTTTGCCGAATAATATCGCACCGTCATCGGACGGAACAAATTCAACAATGTCACAAACTCCGTATATGCCGAGTTCATAAGATGAAACCTGCATTCCTCGTGAAATGATAACACCGTTTCTCGTTTCGGTAAAAGTGTCGTCATGGGCTTTTTCATGCATAATCTCACCGCTGACCGTGAGCAGATTTTCCGCCCACTGCTGTTCAATATGTATCAAAGCCCATTGCCTGCGACAAAACACAAAATGCTGTATCCCCGATATGCTCAGAATATTGTCATCATCGTACATCATTTTATGATGCATTCAACGCCTGACGGCAATGTGTCGGTATCAACAGAAAAATCATAATCGGCAAATTTTCTCGGAACAGCTACATCTTCCTTTTTGCTGATGTTGATTTTCTCAAACAGCTTATATGACGGTGCATTACCGAGTTCGCTGTCATGTTTAAAAATAACAAGTTTGCGTACTGCCATTTTACCTCTTGCGGCTGCATGGTCAAACTCAAACATATTTACAATTGCGTTCCACAAAAGTTCAAGGTCATCTTCCGAAAAACCTGTAATCTTGCGGGCAAGATTGGCGGAAATATAGCCCTCTGCAACATAAAGGCCGTATGGAACAATAAACTTATTGCCCATGGTATTCACCTTATCTTCGGAATCTTTTTCAGTTGTAATAGCACATCTTGTAATTGTTACTTCCTGCGGAAGAATAGGATCTACCGAACGGGCAAAACTGAGCTGAACAGGACCTCTCACCTGACCGCAATTAAGTCCGTTTGAAACAAAAGTTGTCATAACAGCGCCAAAGGTTCTTATATCAAAAAAGTTAGCGCACATAAAATCTCTGATTTTCAAATCAAGCTCTGCATCACCTTTTTTGAGTTCTTTAATCTGCGCCTTGATGTAATCCTCAGGCTCGCCGAGCATTGCCGCTATTTCCGCTGTTGTAAAACCGGAATTTTCACTTAAAAGCTTTAATAATTTGTCCATATTTATTCCTCCCTGAGAATATATTAAACGCAAATTTTTGCGTTGTAGGCTGAATTTGCAAAAAGCGACATCAAAGGATGTCGCTCTGACAATTTCAATTTTTAATATTAATCTGCACTATGATTTGCTTGCAATGACCATAAGTTACACATCTAGATTTAAATCGTAGCAAACTATGATTTGTTTGCAAGAATCATAGTTTGCAACAGATTTCTTTTAGATTATACAACCTGCACCTCTCGCTTGTCAACCGTATTTATCATATTGACACATAATGCGGTCAGCAAACATATCAGTTCGTTTGATGCATCGGCAATTTCGAGTTCGCAACCTAAAGGATGCTTGATGTGATTGCATATCTGTGCGTTGTCAACATCAACAATGCTGAAATTCTTTGAAATTACATCACCGAGAATTCTCCAATTATTGCCGTAGAATCTGCATTGAACCATATTGTTGGTCATAAGCACCACAAGAGTTGCCGCAGTTTTGTCGGTTTTGAGCGTAAAAGAATTCACTCCCGCAACGGGCAACTGTCGAAGTCTTGCAACAAGATCTTTATTCTCATCAAGAATATTAAGCCTTACAATGTTGTTGACAACACCACGCATACTTCTTTTTCTGCGTTTCATAACAGCAGTATATTTATCCCTGCCCAACTCGTCACGAATAACAAAACAGACATCGGACGGAGATACATCTCTGGTAATAAACAATTTCATAAAATCACCGTCACAATTTTAATTAATCTTCTTCAAGATTTTCAAGCCAGAGCTTTACGCACGCATCACTCGGCATTCTCCAGTCTGAACGGGGCGAAAGTGTTACAGAACCGACTTTTGGACCGTCAGGCAGACATGAACGCTTGAACTGCTGAGTAAAGAATCTTCTGACAAAAGTTGTGAGCCACTTTTTGATTGTGGCATTATCGTATTTTCCTGCAAATGATTTCTTTGCAAGATAGTATATTTTATTCGGCTCAAAGCCAAATCTTACCAAATAATATAAGAAAAAGTCGTGGAGTTCATAAGGGCCAACCACATCTTCTGTTTTCTGTGCAATTTCGCCGTTCTTATCAGGTGGAAGAAGTTCAGGACTTACGGGTGTGTCGAGAACATCAAGAAGAACAGTTTTGAGAACACCTTCGCTGTGCTGTGCCTCATAGGCCGTGAGATAGCGAACAAGCGTTTTCGGAATTGACACATTTACGGCATACATACTCATGTGGTCGCCGTTGTAGGTTGCCCAACCGAGAGCAAGCTCGGAGAGGTCACCCGTACCGATAACAAGACCGTTATATTTGTTTGAGAGATCCATAAGAATCTGCGTTCTCTCTCTCGCCTGTGAATTTTCGTAGGTTATATTTGTAATGCTTTCATCGTGGTTGATGTCTGCAAAATGCTGACGAACAGCCTTTGTGATGTTGATATCTTCAAAAGATACTCCGTATGCTTCAGCCAAAAGCTGTGCATTTGATTTTGTACGCTTTGTTGTACCGAAACACGGCATTGTTACTGTGTGGATATTCTTTCTGTCAATACCGAGCATATCAAAAGCGTGAACGCAGACTATAAGAGCAAGTGTGCTGTCAAGACCGCCTGAAAGTCCTAAAACCGCATTCTGAATTCCGGTGTGTGCAAGTCTTGTTGCAAGACCTGTTGCCTGCATTGTTATAATCTCCTCACAACGGGCATCAAGGTCTGATTTGTTTGACGGAATGAACGGAGTCTGAGAAAACTCTCTTGAAAGCTTTGTCTGCTTAATCGGCATATCAAAATATACCGTTGTAAAGTTATTGTCATCACTTTTTGTGAATGTATTTGTCTTTCTGCGTTCTGCCGAAAGTTTCTGAACATCAATGTCGGCATAAATAATGCCTGTTGTAAAACGCTTGCTTTCTGCAAGCAAAGATGCGTTTTCCGATATTATGTTCTGTCCCGAAAACACCATATCTGTTGTGCTTTCGCCAAAACCCGAATCGCTGTAAATGTATGCGCAACAAAGCTTACCGCTCTGCATTTTTACAAGGTCACGGCGATACTGTGCCTTGCCGATTACATCATCGGAGGTTGACGGGTTACAGATTATAGTTGCACCGTGTTTTGCGTGTTCAACCGACGGAGATGCGGCAACCCACAAATCCTCGCAAACTTCAACACCAAAGCTGAAATCATGCATTTTGTCACAACAGAACACAAGGTTATCTGAAATTATGGTTTCGACACCTGCGTATGAAATTTCGTCATAGAGGTTCTTTCCGCTTGTGTAGTGACGAACCTCGTAAAATTCGCTGTAGTTCGGAATGTTTACCTTTGGAACGATACCGAGAATATCGCCCTTATAAATTACTGTGGCACAATTGTAGAGTGCCGATTCAATTGCAACGGGAACGCCTACAATTGAGATTATGTCAAGGTCTGCTGTTTCTTTGAGAATTTCTTCAACTGATTTTTCAGCCGCATTAAGCAAAACACGCTGATAAAACAAATCGGAACAGGTGTAGCCCGTTATGCAAAGTTCGGGAAACACAACCAGTGACGCACCGCTTTTGTGTGCCTCATTAATCTGTTCAATAATATTTATTGTGTTGGTTTTGCAGTCTGCAACCCTGATTTTCGGTGTTGCAGATGCAACCTTGATAAAACCATATTTCATAAAATTATACCTCACAAAAAAATAACCGCAGGAACAAAACGCTCCTACGGTTATTATACATCAAATTTTTCAATTATACAAGCATCAGAGCATTGTTCTTGTTATGCGTCTGAGTCTTTTTCTGTGGAAAAGGTACTGCCTTTCAAGCATGGGTTCAAACTTTTTACGAGCGTTGTTGTCGTTATACATTTCAAGGCAGCCACGAATATGCCTTCCTATTTTGAACAACTCTGGATAATTGCGTGAGGTCGTTGACTTGAATTTGAACGACATGATGACTGGCACGTTAGGGTCGGCTTGTGCATCAATAGAGTTCTGAATTGCTTCACGCACGAGCGAATCATATGGGTCTTTCTTAAAGTTTTCGCCCATTGCATCGTTTGGTCCCTGGTCCTGACCGCCCAACGACTGTGCGAAATGCCAACAACAATTTAATTCAGCTTTACTCATTCTATTTTGAATAATGATCAAATATATAACAAAACTCCAATGTAGTGCCAGAAAGCCGACCAAAGCTTGTTTCACTACAAAGGAGTTTGTAATACGATTAATCTTAAGTGGTCGTTTATCTGGAATTAGAAGTGAACTTCTAAAGGAGATTGCAAATTTACAACAAACTTGTGTTGTTTGCAAGTTGCAAAGTTGAATTTTTCAACATAAAAAAACACAATCTCGGTGTAAATATAATAATGGGTTGTACCATAACTTGGTACACCAT
>CACXYD010000097.1 GCA_902771755.1 uncultured Ruminococcus sp.
CATAGCTACAATATGAATAATTACATCGGATACGGAAAATACTTTTGGTTCTGTATTGAAAAAGCTAAATAACCCAAGCTAATAACCTAATTTGTATAAACCACCTTGAAACGGCATCGGAGATTATTTCTTCGATGCCGTTTCTTTTAAAGAAAAATAAATACTGCTTTTGAAAATTAAAAAAGTTTTTGAAAAATATTTAAAAAGCTTAAAATTTGTCCCTGTTTTGTCATAGTGGGGTTGATATAATAAAGCCACAGTCAAGGGAAAACAAAACCTTGACAAGTACAAAGTATGAAATGACCTAAAGGTCAAAAGGAGTAATTATCATGAACACAAAAAAGAGAATTTTAGCAATAGCAGGCGCAACAGTAATCGCAGCAACAGCAGTTACAACAGCAGTAGTTTCCGCAAAAACAAGAAATGCCGACAATGACGACACAAAAATTGTTGTTAAGAACAAGACAACCAACGAAATTCTTAAAAAGGATATGAGCTATAACAGCAAGTATAATCTCGATTACATCAAGGTTGATAATGCCAAGGCAGGCGAGTATGAAGTTAAGGTAACCGACAGCAAGGGTAATGAAAAGGTTACAAACTTCGGTTTTGACGCTGACAAGGGTGTAACGGAAAACATCGTTATAAAGTGGTCAAGAGATTCAAAGTCTATTGATATTGTTCCGTTTGACGGTGCAATGGGTGAGGAAACCTACGATGTGTCACTTTTCGTAAGCGGTAAAGATTCAGGCGTAAATATGGGCATGATCAAGGTTGACGATGACACCTACTATGCAATTGTTGATGACCTTGACAACGGCGACTACACAGCGGTTGTAAATAACAACGGCAAGGATTCCGAAGTAAGCGAGTTTGGTGTGTACGGTGATGACTCAGCAACTTCATTCATCGTAAAATATTCGGCAAAAACAAACAAGGTCGATGTTGAGGCAATTTCATTTGAATCAGCCGATGCGGTTATGGCGGTAAAAAATACCGAAACAGGCAAAACAATTATGAGAGAACTCAAGGTTACTGACAGCGGTAACTTTGCAGGTCTTGCAGATACATCCGAAGGTACATACGAAATCTCTGTTATCACAAAAGACGGTGTTGTTGATACATTCACAACAACAAATACAGCACAGTCAGAAACCTTTGTTGAGCTTAATCCCACAACATCACAGGTAACATACCTTTCAATGTGATAAAATAATCAGCCCCCAATACCAAAAACATCTCCTGTGCGACAAATTTTATTGAAACATAGGGGATGTTTTGTTGCAACATAAATTCTTTTTATGCTATAATTAACCAAAGATTATTAACCAAAGAAGGGCAGATCAATGAAGAAAACAGTATCATTAATTCTTGCGTTGATTGTAATGTTTTCAACGGTGTTTTCCGTTACGACATTTGCAACAGATGAAGGTGTTTACAAGGATTTTAAATACACGGTAAACAGCGACAATTCTGTTACAATCAACGGATATACGGGTAACGATACATCCGTTAAAATCCCCGATTCAATCAGCGGAAAAAGTGTTGAGTCAATCGGCAACAGCGCTTTCAAGGGAAACTATAAGCTCAAAAGCGTTGAGATTCCCGATACCGTAAAATCAATTGACGATTTTGCATTTAACGAATGTACAAATCTTAAAGAAATCACACTCCCGAAAAGTTTAAAATCAATCGGCAAGTCAGCATTTTTCTACTGCACAAGACTTGAAAATGTTAATCTTTCCGACGGAATCGAGTCAATTGGTGACGGTGCATTTTTCGGTTGTGAAAATCTTAAATCGTTTGAAATTACAAACAGCGTAAAATCGGTCGGAGAATATGCCTTTGCAAAATGTAAAAACCTTAAATCGGCAACAATCGGCAACGGCTTAAAAACCATAAGCAATCAGCTGTTTTCGGCTTGTGAGTCGCTTGAAAAAATTGTTATTCCCGAAGGTGTTGAAACAATCGGCAGAAGGGCATTTGCAAATTGTCAGTTGCTCAAAGATGTTACCCTTCCGAAAAGCCTAAAGACAATTGACGAGAACGCTTTTGCAAGCAGTGCGATAAGCAGTATTACCGTTTACGCAACAACAATCGGTGACAATGCCTTCACATTTTGCAGTGACCTTGAAAGCGTAACTCTTTCCGATAACCTTGTGTCAATCGGTGACGGTGCTTTCAAAAGTGCAAATATGGAGAATATCAATATCCCGAAAAATGTTGAAACAATCGGTAAATCTGCTTTAAAAACAAACAGAATGAATAATATTTCAGTTGCAGAAGATAACAAATATTTTGCATCCGAAAACGGTGTGCTTTTCAACAAATCAAAGACTGAAATTCTTGACTACCCTAACGGAAAATCAGACGCATCTTATTCTATTCCCGAATGCGTAACAAAAATCGGCGACTATGCTTTCAGCGGTGATTATTTTGAACTCAATTCCGTTGTTATTCCGAACAGCGTTACCGAAATAGGAGAGGGAGCATTTAAGGATTTTGGCGGTCTTGGAAAAATTGACCTTCCGAATTCACTCGAAAAAATCGGAAAAGAGGCATTCAGCGGTTGTTCATCACTCACGAAAATTTCAATTCCAGAAGGTGTAACAAGTATTGAAGATTCAACCTTTGCATCAACAGGTCTTAAAGCAATTGAATTTCCCAAAAGCCTCAAAAGTATAGGCGACAAGGCATTTGCCTCATTGTATGACCTTGAAAATGTAACACTTCCGGTAGGTCTTGAAAGCATTTCTCCAACAGCATTTGTGGATAGTTCAGGTGTGAAATCATATGATATTGTTGATGAAAACCCGAATTTGACAGCAGTTGACGGAGTGCTTTTCAGCAAGGACAAAACTGTTCTTGTGGCATATCCAATCAGCAAAACCGACAAGAGCTATACCGTTCCCGAAGGTACAAAGTCGATTGCAGATTATGCAATTCTCAACTCAAGCCTTGAGAGCATAACATTGCCGTCAAGCATTGAATCTCTCGGCAAGCAGTCAGTAGGATATATGAGAACCTACAGCTCACCTACACCTGTTCTCAAGGAAGGTCTTGTTGTTTACAATCAGTCGAGCAATGCCGTTAAAAATTATTGCAATGAAAATGACATTGCATACTTCACAGCAGAGCCGAGTCAAAATATCAAAACGGTTTCGCTTGAATCGGGCAAAACCGCCGTGTTCACGATTTCAAACACAGACAATGTTGTGTATTCAACAAGTGACAGAACAATTGCGGATGTTGACCAAAACGGTACTGTCACAGCAAATTCAAAAGGTACAACAGATATTATCGCAAGTGTCGGTACAAAGTATTTCTATTGCAAGGTTAATGTAACATCGGGTGAGCCGAAAGATTCCGACTATGTTTATTCGGGCTTTGACACAAAGGGCTTTAATCCGCTTTTAAAGGATAATTACAAAACATGGGAAGATTCGTTCTATGAACTCAACAAGGATATCCCTGCAACAAGACTTGACAACCCTGCAATTTACTGCTATTCAACCTCTGAGTATATTCAGATTATGGCTGTTCTTGTTGGCGGTTCATATCTTGACAATACAAAACAACAAATGGGTGACGACTACTGCCAGTATTTCACAATAGCAGATAACCTCTCCATGGAGCTTTCAAGATATCACACAAGCACAGATATGCTCCTCTATTCTGGTACTGACGATGTGAGCGGTTATACAGGCAAATCTTCGTCACTTAAAGATATGAAAGCGTCAATCGGCAATTCTTATGTTGATGACAATGTTGTCAGCACATCAATTGACCACGGTGTTGCAGACCATTTTGGTGATGGCATCTACCACACAGTCCTTGAAATCTACGCTCCTGCAACCGCAATTAACGGTTCGTACATAAGCAAAATGTCAGACTTCTCGGCAGAATATGAGCTTTTGCTCAATAAGAAAATGAAGTATGAAGTTCTTGACGCAGGTGTAAGAACCACCACTTTTACAGCATATAATCAGGAAGAATCCACTACAAGAACAGAGAGATATATAAAGCTTAAACTTGTTGATGATTCAAAGCCGACAGAGCCTGTTACAACAGTTCCCGAAACTACTGTTGAACCAAACACAACAGCACCGAGTACAACAATTGCTCCGAGTCAGACATCTCCGACTTCTTCAACAAGCCCTGTTACAACAAAACCTGTTCAAAGCACAACAAAACCGTCATCAAAGACTTCAAATTCACCTGTTAAAACAGGTCAGGCTCCGTTTGCTTTTGCAGGAATTGCGCTTGTTGCACTCATTGCATTTGCAGGTTTTTACTATGCAAGACAGCGTAAGAACAATGATTGTTAAATCAAAATAAACAGCAGTTATCAAAAAGCACTCCTTGTGAGTGCTTTTTGGCTTTTGTACATTGAAAAAGTGAAAACTTCACATTCAATCTGTTGTAATTTCTTGTGGTATATGATAAAATGAAATGATTAACAAGAACTTTTTAAAAGGAGAGAATAAATTGAATAATTTTAACGAACAGGTTGTAAGACGAGTTAATAAACCTAAAAATTTGATTATAAAAATTGTATCGGTGCTTTTGCTTATTTTAGTGCCGACAACATTGTTTTTACTTGCTTTTGCAACAATTGCTTACCTCATCTATGTGGCATTTTTCGTATTTGTAGGCGGAATTTATGTTGTGTGGTATGTGTTCAGTATTCAAAAGGTCGATTTTGAATATTCGGTTTCGGGCAATGAGCTTGAAATTGCAAAGGTTGTTGCGCTCCGTAAAAGAAAAACTATGTGCAAGGTTCAGATTAACGAGATTGAAAGACTTGAAAAAGACGATACGGAAATCAAGAAGATGAGATTTCTCAAGACATTTATTGCCGCAAGAGATATTGATGCTAAGGACGAAAACTATTTTGCTGTTTTCAACAGTCCCGCATACGGCAGATGCCTTCTTGTTTTCACTCCGAACGAAGATATTCTCAACGGTATGAAACCACACCTCAACAAGAATATCGTAGTTCAGTTATTCTATAAAAGAAAAATGAGTTGATAATATGACAGTAACAGATGTAAATGTTGTAAAAAGTGCAATTTTTGAACGCCCCGATGACGCAAACAAGGGAACTTTGGGTTCATTACTCTGTGTTTGCGGCAGTTACGGAATGGCAGGGGCGGCAGTCATGTCGGCAAAAGGTGCGTTGAGAACAGGCATAGGTCTTGCAAAATGTGCCTTGCCGAGAAGTATTTATCCGATTGTTGCCCAAACAATTCTTGAGAGCGTTTACTATCCTCTCAGCGAAAATGCTGACGGCAGAATTGCGAAGGTAAATGTTCCGTTCCTTGTGAGCGAATCGTGCAAATCTTCTGCAACGCTCGTTGGTTGCGGACTCGGTGTGTGCGAAGATACATTAAAGGTTGTATTTTCTTTAATAGAAAATTCCACAACACCGCTTGTGCTTGACGCTGACGCACTCAATTGCGTTGCAAAGCAACTGGAAATTCTTTTAAGAAAAAAAGCACCGATTATCATTACGCCCCACCCGGGTGAAATGTCAAGACTCACAGGTCTTGCAACTCCGCTTGTCAATGCAGAGAGGGAGAGAGTTGCCCTTGATTTTGCACAGAAGTACGGTGTTGTAACCGTCCTCAAAGGTGCAGGCACGGTAATTGCCTCACCAAACGGCAAGGTGCTTGTGAACCCGACAGGCAATTCGGGAATGGCAACTGGCGGCAGCGGAGATGTGCTTGCAGGAATGGCCGCATCAATTCTTGCACAGGGTGCAAGTACGTTCTCATCAGCCGCAGCGGCAGTATATCTCCACGGTCTTGCAGGCGACATTGCCGCCGAAAAATACGGCAAAATCTCAATGCTCCCCACAGATCTGATAAATTGTATCCCTCTTGCTTATAAGCGTTGCGGATTTTGATTTGAAATACAAGTGAAACAGGAATTTAGTTGCGATAAAAACTTGTGAAAACGAAGATAATTTCGTAGGGGCGGATATTATCCGCCCGCAAGTAACAGCTCAAAATTTATATTAAATCCGATTATATAAATGTCACAAAATTACTGCTATACAGTAGCGGTGAACCGTGTTCGCCATTTGATTTGTGTGTACACACGAATCAAGCAGTATTTATCAGAAACTGACTGTTGCTATAAAATATCATAGGAGAATTATGAAAGAATTAAAATATATTACATTAAGGGATAAACCCGAATTGAAAGATGTTGCGGCATCTTGGTTCAACAGTAAATGGGGTGTGCCGAAAGAGGCATACCTTGAATGTATGAATGATTACCTGAACGGTGAAACAGAATACGGTTGGTATCTCTGTTTGTGCGGTGACGAAATTGTCGGCGGAATGGGTGTAATTGAAAACGATTTTCACGACAGAAAAGACCTTGCCCCGAATGTTTGTGCCGTATATACCGAGGAAAACTACCGCTGTAACGGAATTGCAGGGAAGTTGCTTGATATGGTGGTTGAAGATATGCGAAACAAAGGCATATCGCCGATTTATCTTGTGACCGACCACACAGGATTTTATGAAAGATACGGCTGGGAATTTTTATGTATGGTTCAAGGTGACGGTGAACCGCAAATGACAAGAATGTATGTTCACAGATAAGTTTTGAATGTGCAGTTGTTTGATTTAAAATACAAGTAATAACAAGAATTTTGTTGCGATAAAAAGTTGTGAAAACGAAGAAAATTTCGTAGGGGCGGATATTATCCGCCCGCAAGTAACAGCACAAAATTTATATTAAATCCGATTATATAAATGTAGCAAAGTAATGTTTTACTGTAGCGGAATTTGTTATATAAAAACATTTTTATGAAACATATAAATTTATCATGGCGGGCGGATAATATCCGCCCCTACGGCTTTGTATTAAGAAGAAACTTTTATCTTGTGATAA
>CACXYD010000098.1 GCA_902771755.1 uncultured Ruminococcus sp.
AGAGAAAGAAGAATCGATAACGGTTTGCGTAATCTCATATTTTTCACTCCTAATAATATTTCGCACAAGGCACTGTACGATAAGTATATTTTAACATTTATAAGTCTCGTATTTTTTCCTGTTGAGAACTAAAAAAAGCGTCCCAAAGCCAAACTTTTGGGACGCTTTTTATACATTATGCACAAATAAAAACTGACATACAACAATATTTAACTATTGTTGCAATATTTCAGCAGTTAAATGTCATCGTTTTGTGATTCGCCGCATAATCAGCTGCCTGCCGATTCATACGCTTTTATTCCTCTGTTCCACACAATCAGCGAAATTCCGAACAAGGCAAGTGAAATCAGCACGGTTCCCAAAACACAGAACCAGCCGTTTTCACCTCTCAGAAAAAAGCTCGCAGGATAGTAAGCCGTAAAGGCAAACGGAATAATATAGGTAATAATCACCTTGATAAAATCGTTGTAGATTGTAACGGGATACTTTGCAAAATCATTTACGGCATAGAACATATGCGTAATGTGACCGCTCTGTTTTGTCCAGAATGAAATTGCGGAAGTGAGTATTTTTACCGAGGTGTAAATCAGCACGGCAAACGGAACAAGCAAGAGCAGAATCAACGCTCTCTGCCACATAATATTCCCACTGATTCTTATAAGACTGTAGGTAATCAGAATTATGCCCATAAGGAGTTCGCCGAAAGCGTCAACCTGAAACTTTTCAACAGTCACATAAAAAAGGCTGTTAATCGGTCGGGTGAGATACTTGTCAAAATCGCCCTTGCGGACAATGCTGTAACCAATCATCCACAGGTTGTCAAAGAACATATGGTCAATCGCTTTCGGAATAAGGCTAAAACCGTAGATAAAAAGAATCTCGTCAAATGTCCAGCCGGCAAGGTCGGGAATCTGCGAAAAGATAATTCCGATAAACAGAATTTCAACAGCCTGACCAAGCAAAAATCCGATTGCACCAACGGTAAAATCGACCTTGTACTCCATAAGTCTTTTAAGGTGCTGTGAAATAAAAATACGGTGAAGTCTGAATATTCTTTTCATAATATCAGCCTCCCTGTATGCAAAGGTGCTTCATTGCAAAATGCCATATCATCTTTGAAACAAGCACAAAAACTGCAAGCCAAAACGCCTGCAATAGCATTGAAAACGCAATTTGAAACGGTGAGTACATATTCATATAAATCATTACGGGAGTGTAGGAAAGGCTCGCAAACGGCAGATATGTAAGCACGGTCTGTAAAGCATCAGGCATGAATGCAAGCGGAATTGTACTGCCCGAAAGGAATCCTACGATAACATCCTTGATTAAGTTTGTTCCCCACAGATTCTTTAGGAAAAACGCAAGGAAGCCGTAGCAGACATTGAAATAAAAGTTAATAAGATATGCAAGCTGAAGTGACACAAAAAACAGCACAAAGCTTACAATATTAAACTGAACCGCACCTGTAATTACAAAGCGGTAAATTTCAACGCCGAGAACAATCGGCACAAACATAATCGAATAGTTAATCACCTTGTTGCCGAGTTCCTGAAAAAGAAAGCACATATCAAATGAACACGGCTTAATCATTCTCATACTTACCGAACCGTCAACAATTTCTTCTCCGAGTGCAAACGCTCCGTCACTAAACGAAAGATAACCCGTCAGAAACGATATGAACACATAAACGGTCATATCTTCCATTGTAAAGCCCATAAAATTCTGATTTTGTGAGCTGTCAAAAACTGCTCTCCACACGAAGTACATTACAAAGCATTTGAAAATTTCACCGATAAGAAAAAAGATGAAATTCGCCCTGTAAGCCATTGCACTCTGCACACCTGCACGGGAAAACGGCGAGTAGGTTTTAAAGAGTTTTTTCATCTACACACCCTCCTTATAAATACGGCGGATGATTTCTTCGATATCTGCATCCTTAACGCTGATATCACTTACATCAATGCTGTTGAGAGTGTACTTGAGAACCTCCTGAACAGACGCTTTCTGACTGTTGAAACGAACCTTTACTTCAACACCGTCGCTGTCAACGGCAAGGTCATCATCCGAAAGCGAGAAAGTTTTTGCATAATCAAGGGCGGAAAGTGCGTCCTGATTTTTAAGTTCAAAACAAAGCTCACGCATTTGACCGTACTTGTGCTTCAAATCATTAATAGGACCGTCATAAACCTTTTTGCCCTTGTCAATCATAACAATTCGGTTGCACAGAAGTTCAATATCGGAGAGGTCGTGAGTTGTGAGAATAACCGTTGTTCCCTCTTCCTCATTGATTTTCTGAATAGCCCTTCTGATGTTATCCTTAACGACAACATCAAGACCGATTGTCGGCTCATCAAGAAAGAGAACCTTTGGGTTATGCAGCATTGATGCGGCAATGTCTGCCCTCATCCTCTGACCGAGTGAAAGCGTACGAACAGGGCTTGTGATAAACGATTCAAGGTCAAGCACTTCATTGAGAAATGCCATTCGCTCTTTGTAGTCTTTATCAGAAACCTCATAGATTTCTTTCAGCACGGCATAGGTTTCACGCAATGCCAAATCCCACCAGAGCTGAGTTCTCTGTCCGAACACAACACCGATTTCTTTAACATATTCTTTTCTGTTTTTGTAGGGAATCTGACCGTTAATCATACACTCACCCGAGGTCGGGGTAAGAATACCCGTGAGCATTTTGATTACGGTACTTTTGCCTGCACCGTTAGGTCCGATGAATCCCAGAATTTCGCCCTTTTCCACCTCAAAGGAGATGTTATCAACAGCCGTTATAATCTCCGTTTTTGGTTTGAACAGTGACTTTACGCTGCCCTTGAGGCCGGGCTCTTTGATAGTCTTTTTAAACTCTTTTCGTAAATTTTGAACACTTATCATATTCTTCTCCTCATTAACCAGTTGCCCCATTGAAAAGACACGAGTTTCAAAAAGGATACTGAAAATTTGCAGCCTTTTAACGGATAATATTGTAGCATTCAGCCGAGTAGCAAAGCAAGTATATATTAGTTTACATTTCACCGAAAAATCAGTTTTCACGGCAACTGTCGGTTGCATTGCTCAATGTTCAATATTAAAAGCTGTGTTTATTGCTTTTAACGGCTAAGCAATATTTGCACAAACAACCGCAAGTTAAAGTCTGTGCAATTTGATTATACAGGAATTATATGGCATTTGCAACACTTTATTACACATTTTTAAGATTTTATCGAACAAAGGTTTTTATTGTTATATAATTTCTTAACGGTGGTTTACATTCGTTTGTCATTATGTACAATTTATTATTCCTATATTGTTGTCAATTTACAAATCAGCAATATTTTTGTAATAATATTGACAAAATCGCAATAAAATAGTATTATAATTATCGTGACCGGTTATCATCCGGAGGGTAAATATGATAACCTACAAATTGAATCATACTCCCGAAAACGGAAACAACACCTTTGGCATCAGCGCCTTTTGCGGCAAAAAGCTTTTGAAGTCCGTGTCGGGAATCAGCGAAAGCTTTCGTGAAATGACGGAACTTGTCGAAATGTGCAACGAGCTTGAACTCGAACTATGCCAGCTTGACGACATCATCGAAGATTATCTGACAGATTTCACACTTTAATTTGCAAAGACTTTAACTTTTGTCATAATCGTGGTACAATAGTGTTCAATGTTCTATCAGACATTATATATCAGACAATAAGGTGATATCATGATTTGCAATTTATGTCCGAGAAAATGCGGTGCTGTTCGTACTGCACACAGCGGCAACGGTTTTTGTAAAATGGGCGAGTTGCCCGTCGTTGCAAGGGTTGCTCCGCACTATGGCGAAGAACCGTGCATAAGCGGTACAAAGGGCAGCGGAACTGTTTTCTTTTCGGGTTGTACAATGAGATGCGTTTACTGCCAGAACTACGAAATTTCAAACGAGGACGGCGGAAGAACAATCACTCCCGAAAGGCTTGCCGAATGTTACAAAGAACTTGAGGACAAAGGAGTGCATAATATAAACCTTGTAACGGCTGACCATTTTGCACACGCTGTTGTTAAAAGCCTTGAAATTTACAAGCCGAGAATTCCGATTGTATATAACTGCAGCGGATATACAAGTCCGAAAACTCTCAGTATGCTTGACGGACTTGTTGACATCTATCTTCCCGATTTTAAATATGCAGATGATTTTCTTGCGGTAAAATATTCTTCCGCACCGAATTATGTAAACACAGCCATTGCCGCAATTCACGAAATGACTTTTCAGGTTGGTCTGCCGCAGTTTGATGATGACGGCATTATGAAAAAGGGCGTTATCGTAAGACATCTTATTCTGCCTGCCCACACAAAGAACAGCATTGAGGTGCTTGACATTGTAAAGCGCAGATTCGGCGATCAGGTGTTGTTTAGTCTTATGTGTCAGTACATTCCCATGGGCAAGGTCAGCGACAAGGAGTTTTCACGAATCAACCGCAAAATCACACGCAGAGAATATGACAAGGTAAAGCTTGAGATGATGCGACTTGGAATTGACGGCTTTACACAAGAGCTTTCTTCCGCAGATGAAAGCTATGTCCCCGAATGGGATTTTGAAGGATGATTTTCGATTAATGGGACTCTTGTAGCGGCGAACCGTGTTCGCCAATCATTTCGTATGTAAATACGAAATGAACAAAAACAAGCTTTTCATAATAATCTAATTTGATTTTAACGATACGAATGAATACACATTTTTCTTCATATCAAAATCTATTTGTTTGAACATATAGTATCATCAATGCGGGCGTCCAATGAACGCCCCTACCGATTAATTTTTCAAAAAAGACAAAACGGTCAAGAAACCAAAAATGTTTCTCGACCGTTTTTTCTATTCAACCGTTTGTGACGGTTTTACATACAGGGTTTTATTATTGACATAAATAACCATACCGGGTTTTGAGCCGTTCGGCTTTGACACATAGCGAACAAGTGTGTAATCAACGGGAACCTGACTGCTGTTTCTCGCCTTACTGTGATATGCCGCAAGTTGTGCCGCCTCATAGATTGCCGTGTCGGAAATTTCTTTGCCGTCCGAAACAACAATTACATGAGAGCCGTGAATGTCTTTTGTGTGCAACCACATATCATTCTTTGACGCTGTTTTCAAGGTCAGCTTATCGTTCTGACGGTTGTTTCTTCCCACAAGAATTTTAAAGCCGTCACTTGATTCAAATTCGAGTGGTGGCAGAGTTGACTGACGAGCCTTTTTGCCCTTTTGAACTTTGAGATAGCCCTGTTCGGTAAGTTCCTCACGAATTTGTGCAAGGTCTTTCTCATTCTCTGCACGGTCAACCGTATCGAGAACAGAATCGATATAATCAAGTTCTTCTCTGCCCTTTTCAAGCTGTTCTTTGAGCATAATTTCGGCATTTTTAGCCTTGCGGTAATCTTTGTAATACTTCTGCGCATTTGCCGAAGGTGAGATTGCCGGATTAAGCTTTATGCGTAAAATTGCGTTGTTTTCATCATAAAAATTTTCAACATCAACATACTCCGCACCACGCTCAATGCGGTAGATGTTCGCCTGCAAAAGGTCACCGCAGATGCGTAGATGCTCACGGTCTGCACAGCGTTCAAGTTCGCTCTGTTGTTTTGCAATCTTGCGTGCAAGCCTTTCAAGGGTATTGTTCAAAAGCTTTGTAAGGCTTTGGGATTTTACCCTCATTCTGTCACGGCTGTCACGAGCCTCATAAAATCCGTCAAGCAAATCGGAGAAACCCTCCTTGCTCTCAACCTTTGCAAAATCGCCGTACTGCTCAACATCCATAAAGCAGAAGTCCATGGGCTTGCCATCCTCACGGTAAACCACAACAGGCTTGCCCGAACAGTCGGTACAAACGCTTTTCAGCTTTTCAATTTCATCTGCAAGTCGGTCAAAAAGCACACCTTCAATTCTGTTGGTTGCGCCCTCCATAACCTTGTATTCAATCTCACGGCAGACAATCGGAGAAACACCCTCAATTGTCCTTAAAAGCGCCTTGTTAAGCGGCATTTCCGTGTCAAGATTTTTCACCGCCGTACACACATCAAGTGCAGTACATTCAAGCAGATTCAGCTTGTTCTGCGACTCGGGAAGTTCGTATTTTATATTCGGCAGTACAAGTCTTTTACTGCTCATTGTCAGGTCAACACGCTTGAGCGAGTCGATGATGACACCGTTTGAATCAACGATAATAATGTTGCTGTACATGCCCATAATTTCGCAGACAACAGTTATCATCACAGTGTCACCGAGTTCGTTCACGCACTCGAAATCGAGCATGAGAACACGGTCGCAACCGTTCTGGCGAAGTCCCACAAGCTTTCCGCCGCCGATTCTCTTTCGCAAAAGCATACAGAACATTGGCGGTTGTGCAGGATTTTCGGGTGTTGACGAGCAGAAGTTCACCCTCGGTGAATTTGCTCTTGCAGAAAGCAAGAGCTTTTTGTTGCCCGAAAAAGTCCTCAGCCCGAACACGAGTTCTTCTCTGTTCGGCTGATAAATCTGCGACACCCTTGCACCGAGAGCCTCTTTTTCTATTTCATTTTTAATATGTCTTAAAAAAATTCCGTCAAGTGCCATAGTAACTCCGTAAATTATTTATGATATTTACCGTTTGATGAAATCTCAAACGCACGGTAAATCTGTTCGCTTAAAATCATTCTTGCCATTTGATGAGGGAAGGTCATTCTGCTCATTGAAAGACGAACATCTGCCCTTTTCTTGACCGATTCGTCAAGTCCGTAACTGCCGCCGATAATGAAATCAACGGTACTTTTTCCGATTACGGACGCATTGTCAATCAGCTTTGAAAGCTCTTCGCTCGACATCAGCTTTCCTTCAATGCACATTGCAACAACATAATCGGAGGGTGAAATTTTCTGCATGATTCGTTTT
>CACXYD010000099.1 GCA_902771755.1 uncultured Ruminococcus sp.
TTGATCCGACAGCCGACAGCCTTCATGTAGGTCACTTTATGGCTCTTTGCCTCATGAAAAGACTTCAGATGGCAGGCAACAAGCCAATCGCACTCGTAGGCGGCGGCACAGGTATGATCGGTGATCCGTCCGGCAGAACAGATATGCGTCAGATGCTCACAAAGGAAACAATTCAGCACAATGTTGATTGCTTTAAAAAGCAGATGAGCCGTTTTATCGACTTTTCAGATGACAAGGCTCTTCTCGTAAACAACGCAGACTGGCTTCTTAATCTCAACTATGTTGAACTTCTCCGTGATGTAGGCGCTTGTTTCAGCGTTAACAATATGCTTCGTGCAGAGTGCTACAAGCAGAGAATGGAAAAGGGACTCAGCTTCCTTGAATTTAACTATATGATTATGCAGTCATACGACTTCTATGCTCTCTATCAGAAGTACGGCTGTAATATGCAGTTCGGCGGCGATGACCAGTGGAGCAATATGCTCGGCGGTACAGAGCTTATCAGAAGAAAACTCGGCAAGAACGCATACGCTATGACAATCAACCTTCTTCTCAATTCAGAAGGTAAGAAAATGGGTAAAACTCAGTCGGGTGCAGTATGGCTTTCAGCCGAAAAGACAAGCCCATACGATTTCTACCAGTATTGGAGAAATGTTGATGACGGCGATGTTATCAAGTGCCTTAAAATGCTCACATTCCTTCCGCTTGAAGAAATTGACGAGCTTGCAAAGCTTGAGGGCAGCGAAATCAACAAGGCAAAGGAAATTCTCGCACATGAGCTTACAGAGCTTGTTCACGGCAAAGAGGAGGCTGACAAGGCTCAGGAGGCTGCAAGAGCAATCTTCAGCAACAAGACAAATACAGACAATATGCCTTCAACAACTCTTACAGACGCTGATTTTGCAGACGGTGAAATCGGAATTCTTGACCTCATGAAGAAATGCGGACTCATTCCTTCAAACGGTGAGGGCAGAAGACTTATTCAGCAGGGCGGTGTTTCTGTTGACGATGAAAAGGTAACCGATGTTTATGCAAAGGTTTCAAAGTCTGATTTTGAAAAGGGTTATGTTGTAATCAAAAAGGGTAAAAAGGTTTACCATAAGGCAATTCTTGGCTGATTCTAAAAATTAAATAAAGGGGATTAGGGTAAAATGAAAAAGTTTTTTTCGGAATTCAAAGAATTCATAATGCGTGGAAATGTGCTTGACCTCGCAGTCGGTGTTATCATCGGTGCGGCTTTTCAGGCAATCGTAACTTCACTCACAAGTGACATTATCTCGCCGATTCTCGGCATCTTCGGTGGTGTCAACTTTGACCAGTTCCAAATTACAATCAACGGCGCAACAATTATGTACGGCAAGTTTATCACAGCGGTAATCAACTTCCTGATTATGGCTTTCGTAATCTTCCTCATTGTAAAGCTTGTCAACAAGGTTATGTCACTCGGCAAAAAACCTGAACTCGAAGAAGCTCCAACAACAAAGAAGTGTCCGTTCTGTTTCAGCGAAATTGATATCAAAGCCACAAAATGTCCCCATTGCACAGGTGATATCATCGACCTTACAGAAAAAGCAGACGACAAAAAATAATATCATTTTTACATAAACAGATATTACACAACTTAACAACCAATAAAAAGCCACGGCAGAAAGTAAAATTCTGCCGTGGCTTTTTGTTGCTCGGCTTCTTAATATTTCTTGACTTTTTTAACAAATAATCTTATAATAAAATCGTACAAAATGTGAAAAAATACAGCAACATAACACATATAAATTGTACAATAAATTATTGGGGCGTGTAAAATGAAAAAGAGAATAACATCAAATATACTTTCTTTGCTTATGGTGGTTTCGTTGCTTTTCGGCACATCGGTTGTTTGTGCAAATGCTGCAATTGACTGGAATTGCAGTTATGTATATATTTCATCATACGGTCAGGTCGTTGATTCAATCACCTTTAACGGTCAGACAGTCAATGCGATTTATTCACCACGCAGTCAGGTATCTGATTATGACAGCAACCAGACATTTTGTTGTGCTGCATTTGTGGCAAAGTTTTACAGAACAGTTTACGGTATCGGTGTAAATAATATGTTTAACGGAGCAATTCCTCACATATATTCCGGAAGCGGCAACTTTACCGAAACATCATCGCCTGTTGTAGGTGATATTGCAAGAGGTCCTAACCATTGGGCAATTGTAAAGGCTGTTTCGGGTAATGCAATTACACTTATTGAACAGAATGCGTGGAACTCCTCGTACACATCTGCTGCGGTCGGCAGAAGAATAATTGAACCTGAAAGCACATATACATACTTCCATTATTCGGGAAATACAAGCCAAACAGGGTTTGCTGATTTTTCAAAATATGAAAATCTCGGCGACAGTTTTTCAGCAAGAATCAGAAATGCGGCGAGTGATATGCTGTTGACTGATGAAGGCGATAACATCGTTCAGTATTCTCACAGCAACCATAAAATCGGTAATCAAATTTGGAAATTTACAAGAAACAGTGACGGCTCTTACAGCATTGTTTCAAATGTCAAGAACAAGTGCTTTGATGTCCATGCGTCAATAGATGCTGACGGTACTAATGTTCACCTTTGGCAGAATAACCATATTTCAGGACAGAAATGGTATATTCACAAAACCTCAGACGGTGCGTATTGTTTAAGACCGCAGTTTACACCAACCCGTGTGCTTGATATAGCAACAGGCTCAACTGCTGAGGGTGTAAACGCACAGATTTACACCTTTAACAACACATCGGCACAGAAATTCTATTTTGATACATGTTCCGAAATGCTGAATATTGGTGACAATTTCTCTGCTTTGATTATTAATACGGCAGCATGGAAACCCATTGTTCAGAATGATAATTACAATGTGGTTGTAGGTACGGAAAAAAGAGAAACCATGGACAGAACTGTTTGGAATTTTAAGCGTGATCCCGAAACAGGCTGGTATACAATCAAGTCGAATATGAACGACAAGTATCTCTGCGTTGAAGATGAATCGGACAAGGAATATGCAAATGTCGAATGTCGTGATTACAATGATCTCCTTTACGGTGAGAAGTGGTATATTCTTCGAGGTGTTGACGGATATACTTACCTAAAATCTGCCTGTTCACAAAAAAATCTCGATTTGAGCGGAGGTTATACTGCAGACGGTGTAAATGTTCAGATGTACTCAATCAACGGCTCTGATGCACAGCATTTTTCAATTTATACTCTTGATGCCGACAGAGATAAAATTAACTACACGATTACATCCGATAAGTCAAGCGTTGATATGGGCGAAAGTGTGACAGTAACTATTAACAATGCCCCGTATGCAACAGATTACAGACTTTATGTTGTTGATCCAAGCGGTGAAACAACTACAATTTATAATAAGAGTAAGTACATATATAAATTTACTCCCGATAAGATTGGTAAATATACTATTTATGCTGAAGTACAATCACCTGTTTCAAAATGTATAGGCTCATCTTCAGACAGATATATAGTGATAAATGTTTCAAATAAAAAATGTGACATCGACCTTGACAATTCAGTCACCGTAGCAGACGCAACATTATTGCAAAAGTATATTGCTAACATAAGTACATTGACTGATGACCAAAAGTTGCTTGCTGATTGCAACGGTGACGGAGTGATTGATGTCCGAGATGCTACATACATTCAGAAAACTATTGTAAAATTACCCGTATAAAATTTAAAAAATTCATAAATATTTTCACTCAACAAAAAGCCACGGCAGATTTTTTTACTTTCTGCTGTGGCTTTTTACGCACAAATTTTATTTACATCTCTATTTATATCAAAAACAAAAACACGATTCCGCAGAGGATTGCTATTAATGCGCCGACTATGACATCACGCACATAATGCACTCCGGCGCACACTCTTGAAACGGAAATCATAACCGCAATGAAAAGATACAAAATCCCCGCCCACATATTGAACTGTAACATTGTCATCGCAATGATGAACGCACTTGCCGTGTGACGGCTCGGCATGCTGTCGGGTTTGCTGTCCTTTTCAAAAACAGGTGCAACTCCGTACTGCACATACGGTCGTTCTTCTCTTATGGCAATTCGCAGAAGTGTTATTCCCAAAAACACTCCTGCAGGAACAATCAGCGACTCCAAAAACAAATCTTTCTTCCACAAAAATGTATATACAAGCAAAATCGGATAGTTCGCAAATACAAACAGCGGAAAAAATCTGTAAATGAATTCAAGAATTTTATTTGCAATTTTATTATTTTTGAAAAAATCAGTCAGTTTAATATATCTTTCACGGTTAATTTTCTACATCTCCCAGAGCTTTTTACACTCCGATTTTAACATAACCGTTATACTATTTCAACATTATATTTATCAAACCAGTAGTCAAGTTCGATTATATACGCAAGAATCTGTGGTGCTTTCATCAGCTGACCGTACCACGGATTCGTGATTTTATCGGGATTTTCAATGATATCTTCAATGCCTTTTTTGTCAAGCAGTTCATTGAGGACTGAACGCTTTTTAAGAATTTTTCTAACCCTCTTTACACACTCGTTAAAGTAAATAGGATTGTGCGTTTTCGGGTACGGGCTTTTCTTTCTCCAACAAATTTCTTCGGGCAGAATATCTTCAAAAGCCTTTCGCACAATGCCTTTTTCACGGTTGCCCCAAGCCTTTAATTCCCACGGCATATTGTACGCATATTCAACAAGCCTGTAATCGCAGAACGGCACTCTGACCTCAAGTCCGCTGAACATTGAACACCTGTCTTTTCGCTCAAGCAGACATTGCATAAACCAGTAAAAATTAAGATAGAACATCTCTCGCATTCGCCTGTCAAGGTTTGTGTCGCTTTTAAGTTTTGGGGCAAGGCTTATTGTGTCAAGATACCTTTGTCTGACATACTCCTCACCGTTTTTCAGCACACCGTCCTTGAGAATGCTTCTGCGTACATCCTGACTTTTTGACCACGGAAAACAATCCTCAAAAAGTATTTCGTGATTATGATACCACGGGTATCCGCCAAAAAGTTCGTCGGCACATTCTCCCGAAAGTGCAACCGTGTAGTTCTGCTTAATTTCCTTACAAAAGAGCAAAAGTGACGAGTCAACATCAACATACCCCGGCAAATCCCTTGCCTGAACACTTTCGTAAAGTGCATCGCACACAAGCGTGTTGTCAAGAACAATTTCCCTGTGCTTTGTGTCGGCATTTTTTGACATCATCGAAATGAATTCGTAGTCGGGGGTAGGCTGAAAATTGCTCTTTTGAAAATATTTTTCGTTGTCACGGTATTCAACCGAGTAGGTGTTGATCTTGCCGAGTTTATGCTCTTTGTTGTACATTGATGCGGTCTTGACAATTATACTGCTGTCAAGTCCTCCCGAAAGGAAAAAGCACAGCGGAACATCGCTCACAAGCTGTCGTTGAATCGCATCGGTCAGCAGATATCTCGTTTTTTCAATAGTGGTAACCTCGTTATCTGTATGCTCTTTCGCCTCAACGGTATAATATTTTTTTCGGCGAAGTTTTGAGTGCTTATACATTGCACATTCGCCGGGGTTAAGTTCAAAAACTCCCTTAAAAACTCCGAAAGACGGTGTCCTTGCAGGTCCTAAAAAGATAATTTCGTTTAGTCCTTGTTCGTCAATCTGAGGCTTTACAACCTTGCTTGCAAGCAAAGCCTTAATCTCTGACGCAAACAGCAATCCACCGTTGTATTCGTAGTAAAACAGCGGTTTAACACCGATTCGGTCCCTACACAAAAACAACGATTTGTCGCTTGTGTTGTAGATTGCAAATGCAAAAATTCCGTTCAGCTTTTTGCAACAATCCGCACCGTATTTGATATACGATTTCAGCACAACTTCCGTGTCGCTGTGACCTCTGAAATGAAATCCCGATGCCTTCAACTCCTCACGAAGTTCGGCTGTGTTATAAAGTTCGCCGTTATACACAATGACATAGGTTGTGTCCTTGTGACGAACCGACATCGGTTGTTTGCCGTTTTCACGGTCGATTACAACAAGCCGCCTGTGCATAAGTGACGCCCCTCGGTTAATGTACAACCCGTTTTCGTCAGGACCTCGCCTGTCTAAAGTTTCAGACATCCTGTTGAGCAATTCAATTTTTTCGCTCATATCCTGTGAGTGGTCAATCCATCCTGCTATTCCGCACATAAAGTAACCTCCGTCAGTTTTGTTTGTAATTTTTGAGTGAATATATAAAGCATAAAGCGGTAAAAAGCAAAGCCGCTCCCGAAAGAACAGTTCCTCCGAAAAAGCTGAAATTTTCAACCGTTGATGTTGAAAAAACATCGGTTGTAACAGAGAAAAGTTTTATTCCGAAATGCGTGAACAATGCTGTGATAAGCCCCTGTAAAATTCTGTAAACGAAAAAAAATAACTTGTTCACCTTGATATCTCCGAGTGCCGAGAAAATTTGGAAATGTACGCACAGTCCGCCGAATCCTGCCGAGAATGCAACAACCTCAATCGGCAAATCCTTCGATACCGCAGTAACCGCACCGCAAACTTCTGTGAGTATCAAAAACGGTTTTTTAATATTTTCATCTGTAATGTGTGAGCAAAAAATCTCAGTAAATGCCGAAAACAGCACCACAAATGCGCAGATTGCAAACATTCCCCTTGCACCGTCAAGAACAGACTTTACAAGTGCGTCACCTTTTTGAGGAGTGTTTAATAATATTTCTGAATTAGAATTATCATCAGATTTATTTCTGTAAACGAATTTTAGAGCGAATCCGAGTGCAAGAACCGAAATGCATTGAGCGGCAAATATAATAAACCCGATTTCAATGCTTG